>VGCF01000024.1 GCA_016870135.1 Alphaproteobacteria bacterium | reverse complement strand
GTGAAAAAACCGTATGTCCCAAAACCAAACGATCTTCCGTTCCCGTCCAAATAATTTCATGCATTCCAAAAACATGACCACAGCGCAACCCATGCATTTCAATACGCCCACTCTGTCTGGGTGACGTGGTTGGTCCCGTGCTGAAATCCTGGCCCTGATCTTTTTTCCCATGAATCATGGCATCGGCCAAAGCATGGGCTGTACCCGATGGCACATCCTGCTTATGGCGATGGTGATGTTCCACAATATCAATGTCATAGGTGTTAGGCAAAATGGCGGCCAGTTTTCCAGCCATCCATCGCTGAATCACAGCCCCCAAGCTGGTGTTCGGTGCCACCACAATGGGGACGCTGCACCCTATGACCTCTATACGGCTCAGCATGTTTGGCTCAATGCCCGTTGTCCCAATCACCATGGGTTTGGGATTGTGTAATGCCGCATTCAGAATATTTGGAAACAAACTGGCCGTGGAAAAATCAATCACAACACTGGATTTTTCGAACAATTCATCCAAACTGGCACAAAAATTCAGGCTTTCCCCTGGTTTATCCGATCGACGATCATACCCCAAAATGCATTGAAATCCTCCTTGTTTTTCCAAGGCAGACACGATGCGTTGCCCCATGCGTCCAGATAATCCAATAATACCCACATGCCCCAGGGATACCGGTTTGACTGATTCCGATTGATGAATCATATCCAATCCTGCCTATGATTTTGACAAGATTTTACGCTGAACATCACAGGAATACAACAATGGATTGTGTAAAACATGGGGCGGGCGACCGGGGTCGAACCGGCGACCTCTAGAACCACAACCTAGCGCTCTAACCAACTGAGCTACGCCCGCCACATACTCATCATTATAATCACATTTTTATGAAAATACTATGGTAAAAAAGGGGGCAAACCCATTCAAAAAGCAGATTTTTTTCAGGATATCATCCCAAAATCTCTCTTTTTCCTAAATGATTGGCCTCTGACACAATGCCGTCTTTTTCCATCTGTTCAATAAATCGAGCTGCACGATTGTACCCAATTTGCAATTGTCGCTGCAAATAGCTGATGGACGTTTTACGGTCTCGGCGCACAATTTCTATGGCTTGACGATATAAATCATCACCTCCATCTTCGCCAGAGGACGCGTCGGAAAAATCTTCTCTCACCGTCATGTCTACGTACTGGGGTTGGCCCAATTGTTTTAAAAACGTTACCACGCCTTCGATTTCACCATCACTGACAAAAGGCCCGTGCACCCGCATAATACGGCCACCTGCCGCCATAGACAACATATCCCCCTGCCCCAGCAATTGTTCTGCCCCTTGTTCGCCCAAAATGGTTCGACTGTCAATTTTTGATGTCACCTGAAAACTGATGCGTGTTGGAAAGTTTGCTTTGATGGTTCCTGTAATCACATCCACCGATGGCCGTTGTGTAGCCATAATAATATGAATGCCTGCCGCACGTGCCATCTGAGCCAAACGCTGGACCAAAACCTCGACCTCTTTGCCCGCAACCATCATTAAATCCGCCATTTCATCCACAATCACCACAATAAACGGCATATCGGCCACGTCCAATTGTTGGTTTTCTAAGACCGGTCTGGACTCCTCGTCAAATCCAACCTGTAATTGCCGTACGATGGGTTCTTTTTCCTTTTGGGCTGTTTTTAACCTCTGATTATATCCTGTAATGTTGCGCACGCCGACTTGAGACATCAAACGATATCGATTTTCCATTTCTTGCACCACCCATTTCAGGGCCATAATGGCTTTTTTGGGTTCAGTAATCACAGGAGTCAGCAAGTGCGGAATACCATCATAAACCGATAATTCCAGCATTTTTGGGTCAATCATCACCATTTTGCATTGTTCTGGGCTGAGACGATACAACAGGGACAAAATCATGCTATTAATACCCACCGATTTTCCAGAACCCGTGGTTCCTGCCACCAAAACGTGAGGCATTTTTGCCAAATCCGAAATCACAGGATTTCCACTGATGTCCTTTCCCAAAGTTAACGCCAATGGAGCCTGAAAATCACTGTATGCCGCCGACCCCAGTAAATCTTTTAAATACACCATTTCCCGATGGATATTGGACAATTCAATACCAATTAAGTTTTTACCAGAAATAACGGCTACTCGAGCAGACAGCGCACTCATGGATCGGGCAATATCATCAGCCAAACTGATCACACGCGATGATTTTACCCCTGCAGCAGGCTCTAATTCATACAGCGTGACAATAGGTCCAGGATTGGCCCGCAACACGGTTCCCTTTACCCCAAAATCTTCTAGAACTTCTTGTAACCGATCAATATGAATTTCACCACGACGATCGGCCTTGGATACCACAAGATCTTTTAGCAAGTCCAAAGGAGGCAGCGCCGTACTGACCTTTAATGGTCTTTGAACCCTTTTAGGCGGGGCCTTAATGACGGGCGGAGCTTCTTCCTCTGCGGCCTGCACAATTTTTTCCACATAACGCAACGGTTTCCAGCGCATCAACCCCCAAATCAATCCCAATACAATAATGGCAGCCGTCCACAAATAAGACGGTATCCACGCCTGGGAAATCACGCCCACAGCGCACGCATAGTCACTGATCTGGGTCGGAATCATCACTGCCATCATCACACAGCACAAAACACCATAACCTAATGTTTTTTCAATGGCTTTTCCTTTGGATAATTGATAAAAACAGACCATAAACACCAGAGGAAACCCCCAAGCCCCCAGACCAAAAAATTGAAATAAAAACGAGGAAATCCACGCCCCCACAGCACCCATGCTGTTTTGCACCTCTTGGGAACCAACCACATCTGCACACGGGTCCATGGGGTTATAAGACATCAAAGCCACCGCCAAAAACAGACTGAGACCCAATAAGGCCAAGGCAGCACCATCATAAATCATAATACGCAACAGTTTAACTAAATCCTGTTGATAGGTTCGTAACACACACGCATCCTTTATCATTCATCAAGTATGATATCGTAAAACCAGACCGATTCACACACCTCCTCATCATGACCATCATGCCCCCTGTTGTACGCGTTGGATGCTGGAACGTTAACTCTTTGCGTGTACGCATGCCTTTGCTGCAATCTTGGTTAAAAACAGAGGGAATTGACATTGCTTTGCTGCAAGAAACCAAGGTGATTGATGCAGATTTTCCGGAACAATCCTTAAAAAATATGGGCTATTACAGTGTATTTTGGGGGCAAAAAACCTATAATGGTGTGGCCATTTTATCCCGCTGGCCTCTGTCAAACGTGGTGCGTTTGGATTTAAATGGCACAGGTGCCGCACGTTGTATCCAAGCCGTAACCCATGGTTTGCGGCTCTGTTGCCTATACATCCCCCAAGGTCAAGATTTTGATCGACCTGCCTTTGGGGAAAAGTTGGCTTTTTTAAAGGGATTATCCCGCCATATCGAACCTTATGTTCAAGACACAATGCCAACGATTATTGGCGGCGATTTCAACGTGGCCCTGAACGATGAGGACGTATGGGATGCCGAATGGTGGCGCAATCGTGCGATGTTCTCGATTCCAGAGCGCAGATTGTTGCGTCAAATCCTCTGGACTGGGTGGACAGTGGCCCAATGGCGCATCCCAATGCAAAAAAACCCTGCAACATGGTGGGCATATCAGGGGGCCGCATGGCCAAAACAACACGGACTGTGTATTGACTATTATCTGTTATCCCCCTGGGCGAGTGATCTGTTGCTCCACAGTTGGGTTTCCCAACATTGGCGGGGGCAACATCAACCCAGCGATCATGCTCCCATCGGTATGGAATTACGCCGCAATCACCCCACGTCCTTGGCTTTTTGAGTGTAAATTGACACGCCGTGGATCGGCAGTAAAACAGGTGTACAGGCGCTGATCGGCTGGGGTGATGGTGTTTCCATCCCGAACAATGGTCAATTTCAACAAAATAATCAGCTCTGTTACCTGGCGTTTTTTGCCTTTATGGGTAAATAGGTCCCCTACTCCAGGTAATGCCGATATTCCCGGTGTACCGCGATCATTAATACTGACTCGTTCCTCCATTAATCCACCTGTGACAATGACTTGACCTTCTTTGGCCACAATAACAGAATCCATTTCCCTGATTTGCACAATGGGAACCTGGCAAGACGCATTCAATTGCGCGTAATATTCGGCCATGTTTTTTCCATGATCTCTGCCTGGAACAGGGGTGTATGCTCCAAACAATGTTGGACAGGCCACCGTTTTTTGTACCCGAGAGATGGTGGGATGCAATGACACCATAATATCACCCGTTTCCCAATTCACGGATGGATGAACATATAAAATCAAACCAATGGGCACCGTTTGAATATTGCTGCGCACCCGCTGGCGGGTTGATGTCAATGGTCCTGTACCGTTGGCAAAGCTGTCGTCCTGAATTTCAGGATCAAAAAACACTTCGTTGTGCGCCACTTTTAATACCGCAGATTGATTATTGATCACGGTTTGTCGCGGGTTGGCCAAGGTACGAATGGTGCCAAATTCTTCCATCAAATTCACCACCGCCTCCAGTTGATCCGTTTGCAAAACCACAGAGCGCCCCTCGGCATTGGATTTCATGACGGCCGATACACCCCCTCCTGATGCGGCTCCCGCTGCGGTGATTAACGGCTGAATACCTACTCCATTTTTGACTTTATTGATGAACACAGACCAGTCGATGCCATTTTGATAATCTTCGAATAAATCGATTTCTATGATCTTTGCCTCGACCAAAATTTGCGTCATGGTGGCTTGACGCAATTGTTTTAAATACCCCTCGATCTGACGATGTTGGGCCTGAGTGCCATAGACGGACAAAATCCCAGCATAGCGATTGATGGAATAGCGTGGTTTGTTCTTGATTTCATCCGTACTCAACACCATGGCAATGGTGCGTTCTAATTCCTCCCAAAAATCCACCGTATGGCTGGTATTCAGGGTAATATTGGCCCCATTATCCAGCACGTTTTTTGATCCTGTCATGCCATTGGAATAAATATCGGTTTTGACGGATGTTTGGGTTTGGGTTTTGCGACACCCTAGTAAAAATTGAACGTTGTGATTTTTCAAATGCGGTCGATCGGCTCCAATATACAGCGCATTATTATTGATTGTATAACGCAATTTTCCAATCAAACACAAATTTTCCAAAACATCGATCAGTGGCTGTTGATGGGCCGTAAATAAAAAATTGCTTTTTTTCGGAAAACTGGATTCCAAAATAATATTCAATCCGGCCTGACGAGCCAATTCAAAAAAGGCTTGTTTTAACGGAATTTGACCCGATAAAGACAAGGATACTTTTTGATAAAATGCCGGCGGCAAAGCCGAATATGGGGGCTGATATACAGGGGATGTTTTGGATGCAAAGGCTGGATTAACAGGTGTCGTTAATGCACGATAAGATGCTTTGGTTTGTTTGATCAATGGATCGTAATACCGGCTTTTAGAACACCCAACCAAACATAACGCCATGAACACCATGAAAGCCCAGCTTTTGAATTTGCAAAACACACCTACATCCCAACCAATATCATTTCTTATTGTTTACAAAAATCACACAGTGGTCAATGGATACAGCATTGCCATTCTTTTCCAATATTTTCTGGTGATGCGTGGTTTTAAGAAAACATCAAAAAACCACCTAAAAACCAAAAAATACAAATAATCCTGATTTAGTATGTATTGTTCAGAATTTTTTCAAATATTATATAATAAAATACACATAGAGCTTTTAACAGCTATTTTTAAAAATACAAAAAAGGAGAATTCTCATGAAAAAATTAATCGCCACTTTGGCCCTGTTATCTTGCGCATTCAGCGTTAACGCCGAATCTTTCGCCGTATCGCCATGCTCATCACAGGTCGTCACCATTGCCACAAACAGTTTAAACACAAAACAGTTCGCAACAAATATTTGCATCAATAAAGACGCATGTGGTCAAAAAATGGCCACCGTCAATTTGGCGCCTGCATGCAGACCATGTGCCACGCCTGTTGTCGTAAAGTGCGACCCCTGTGCAAAGCCAGTGATTCTGGACACTTCTTGCAACCCATGCGACACTTCTGCATGCTGCATGTAAGATCGGCGGCTTGTTGTTAATGGGCCAAAAACCAGAGGGAGTTTTCTTCCTCTGGGCATCCCACAGGATTGCATCCGTCTCTATCCATTGGTATGGTCAGACCAAATCACCTGTGTTTTATTCCCATGTCCCATATTCTTACTCTGTTGACTTTTCCCCTTGTGGCCATAGCGATATGGCAGAAAGACGACCTGATTTCAACGAACCTTGATCAAACGCCCCGTCTTCACCCTGATTCATTACAGCCTGTGGCATGGGTTATACATTCCGACCCCAAGCCTGCCTGCGAAGTCGTATTGCCCACCCTTTGGCACCAATTACCCCACCATTATACCATCACCAGTATGGCGACATTAAATGAACCGGGGCCCTTTACCGCAACCAGAGCCGGTCAATCCTTTACCAAAGGAGTAGCCACACCCGATTGGCCGGTGTTTACAATCTCTTTTTTTGACCTGCTAGACCCAGAACTGCAAGAAACAGCCTGGCTGGATACAGGGGGGCATCACTGGGTGAATCGCCACGGACATGTTATTTCTCAATCCACAGCACCACTGTACGGTATATCCTCAAACACGTGCTCGGAGTCGGACATGCTGATGTGGTCTAAACGCCTGGCCACATTGGGGTGTCATTTTTTGAAGAACAACAGAAACCATTCTGCAAAATAGATGCATTTTTATATTTTTCAGGACCATAATTCAATAAATATTTCAAAAACAATTGAAAAAGTGAGACATCTATTTTTTAAATACATGGTGTTGCTGGGCTTAACCCAGGCCGTTCAATGCGATGTTTGGTTAACACCAACAGAATCCAATACCGACCGGTTCAATACCGTTGGGTTGCCAAGGCAAAGTGGGGGGAAATCTAAGCACCAGCTGTCGGAGTGTTGGAAACCCGTGTGTTTGAACCAATTGGGACAGGATACACACACGCGCCGGTCACCTTCATCGCGTACGATGTTCACGACCAAGGACATGACACTCTTTTCCAATCCAGAACTGTCGGGCCATCGATCACCCAATGGTACCTTGTCTCTAAAAGGCATGCCACCAGAATATTTGGCCATTTTGTCCACCAGTGCTCAAAATTCCTCTGCCCTGATGAAGGATTATGCCGGTGTGTCCGGTGGTATGGATTTATTTGGCATCCGGGCCATGTTTGTTTCACCCAGTACCACCAGCATAACATCCGATTTTGGGGCCGCAGGATGATTTACATCGTTTTTATTAGATATTTTAAGGAAAACCCCTCACATTTGTCATTGATGGTTTTTTAAACTCACCATGATAACGTGGAACAACATAGCCCACAAAACGTTCCACAATGATGTCAAAAATAATAGGACTGTTGGGGGGGGTGTATCTGGTGGCTGGACTGGCATGTTCAGGGGTTAATCTGATTGAAAACCAATCTTTAATGGACCCCTATTTTGTCCAGCAATTCAACGCTGGAATGGTGAACTGAATGAGCCAAGAATCTTCTGCCAACAAAATAGCGCTGGTAACCCACGGCACTGAAGCCATCGGGGCGTCCATTTGACAAACCCTGCATGCACAGGGGTATATGGTGGTGGCACATCATCAAAATGATTGGTCTTTGGCGCGCTCTTTTACAGCAGAAACGGGTATTCCCATTATGGAATGGTCTCTGTCCTCTTGGTCAGATTGTCAAAGCGCCGTATCGGATAGTTCCAACCACTGGGGCCACATCTCTGTTCTCATTCACCATGTACGCGCTTATCCAAATCAATCGCTCAATCACAGCACCTTGCGGCAATGGCAATCGGGTGTAAATATTCCATTGGACGGCATGTTTGCCTTGACCCATTGTGTAACGGAAAATATGTGTCGCCAGGGCTATGACCGTATCATTACGGTGGGGTCTTTTCATGGCGTATGCAGTTCAAAATCGGCCTGTATGACCAGCACTGTCAGTGGGGGAATTATGGGGTTCACCAAGGCATTGGCCCACGAAGTCGGCACCTATGGCGTTGCAGCCAATATGGTAGCCACAGGTCATATTCGCACCGATGATGTTGATCGGGTTTGCCCAAATATTTTGGAATCATGCATGAAATCTATCCCCTTGAAACGTGTGGGTATACCAGAGGAAATTGCAGATTTGATCCTGTTTTTATGCTCTAAACCGGCCTCGTTCATTGCAGGATCCACCATTGACGTCAATGGTGGGCAATGGATGGCCTGAATGTGGCGCGTTTGATCCTGTGAACAGGCCAGCAAAGACATAGCCTTTTCCCCAATCTGTGCGTATAAATAAAGAACAAGCGCAATGCATGAAACATTTTATGTCCCAGGGTTTTTTTATACTGAAAAAAATATATCAGAGCATCAAAGATGCCTTTTGGATTTTTTGTCAATCCCTTTCCTTTTTCCGGTTTTGCGTGCTCACATTAACGGCCGCCATTCAGGGGCCATTTTACAAATGCCTTTTTCTGAATCAATGGCGGGACATGGCGTTTCAATCCATTCCCTTGATGGCCTTAACGGCCCTGTTTACGGGTATGGTTTTGGCCCTGCAGAGCGCATCGGCCTTTGCCAGTTTTTCTGCCGAAGCCACCTTGCCCCACATCGTAACCTTGTCCATTGTCAGGGAATTGGCCCCCGTATTGGGTGGATTAATGATGGCCGGTCGATGGGGGTCGTCTATGACAGCCGAGGTGTCAACCATGCGTGTGACGGATCAAATTGATGCCTTGGTGACGTTGTCCACTAATCCTTTGGGATATCTGGTGGTGCCGCGAATAGTATCAGCCACGTTGGCCATGCCCTGTTTAATCCTGTTGGCTGATGTGGTGGGTATTGTAGGCGGCGGCATCATTGCCACCAGCCATTGTTCCATGATGTGGAGCCAATATATCGTCAAAATTTTAGAGGTACTGGTCTGGGCCGATTTGGGGGCCGGCATGATCAAAGCCAGTGTGTTCGGACTGACCATTTCTTTGATGGGGTGTTACCAGGGATACTATACCACAGGGGGAACCCAAGGCGTTGGTTTGTCCACAACCCGCAGTGTGGTCCAATCCAGTATATACATCTTGTTGTTAAACTATTTTTTGACATCTCTGTTATTCCAATAACCCATGAAATACAACTGGTGATTCTGTTTTAAAAATTCATATGGACGGGGATGTGTGGATGCAAAAGGCGCATTTTATAGGTTATTTGTAAAAAAAACGGTAAGAAAGAGGCATTTTCCCTTGTTTTCTGGAAAAACCCGTGATATACACGTACTGAAGTATTTCAAACAAACATGTGTGTTGCGCTATCATTTTTTAGCAGCGTTGTGCTGTTTACTGCATACTGGTGTGATTGCGGAGGATGCTCCGGCAAAAGCACCATCCTTATCCTCTGCTAAAAACGGGTTTGAGGTGGTATTCAGCGGAAAAATGATGTTTGAAATGCCTTTTGGTCAAAATCAAAAACAGCAAACTTTTTTGTTTTCTGGTAAGGGATTTCAAAAATTGTTTCAAACAGACAGCACACCTTTTAACACCTATAATGCCAGCAACATGTTCTTGATCAACAGTTCAAGATTCACCATTACAGCGTCTAAACAAGTCGACGATTGGACCATATCGTTGGTGGGGTCGTATAACATCAACCAAGGGGCTGGTAGCAGGGGTGCGGTCAAAGAGGCCTACCTGTTGTTTGATAATGGTCTATTTGGAACGCTTGCTCTGGGTAACACCTATGGTGTCGAAGATGTCACCCCCATGGGCGCAGGGGACGTGGCCCAAGGATCGGGAGCATTTTATGGGACGGGTTTTGGAAAGTTTTTACCAGAAACCACAGGGGTTATACTCTATCCCAGTATTGCAGGATATACAGGGACAGCGACCAAAGTGCGCTATATTTCTGCGCGCATCAGGCAGGGTATACTGAAAGGGTTACAGGCCTCTGTTTCCTATACACCCAATACGATGCATCAGGGTGAAATGGGACTAAACACTGGGGCTTCCCCTCTGAGTAAGGCTTTTTCACCTTTTGATCTGAACAGCATTGCCTGGGGCGTTAACTATTTAACCCAATGGAATAACGGCAGCTTTGGATTGTCATTTGTTCAAATCACAGCCAAAACCCAACCAGAAAAACCCCTGCTTCCCCAAGATGCAGTCCCTCAAATTACCGTAGACGGAAAAATCACCCAAGAGGGATCGCCAGAACTCACCGGTAACGAGTTACAGCGTTTTAACACCAACGCCTATCAGTTGGGTGGCGTCATCACGCTGGGTCCTATTTCCTTTGGAATCGAGTACATGCATAACGGAAAATCCCATATGCTGAAAAACGATTACAATCCCATCATATTGGATGAAGACGGCAATGAGGTGTCTGAGGGCATTAAGCCGGGAACCATTACATTCAATGGATCAGACACCACCTTTGAACCCAAAAAATACGTGGCCTCTGCTGCGGGTAACGGACAAATCGTTAATATGTCTTTGGGGTATACCGGGGATACCTATGGCATCAGTTTGTCCTATTTACAATCCAGCGTCAGAACTGGATTTTTAGGGGAAGGCCAAACCAAAAGTGAAAAGGCCACTTGCCAGGGGTATATTCTGTCTACCCAATACAACGCCATGCCTGGTGTTGTGCCGTATGTCGAACTGGGAACATTCAAATTGAATAACCCTGATTGGGCATATACCAGTACCATGATACCATCACTGACACGTTTTGATTTTTCTGGTGTTCCAGGCAAATCTAATTTTACGAACACGGCGATTGTGGGTGTCAAAGTTCAATTTTAACCCCTTACACCATTCATTTCATTTTCAGGAGCCAAACCATGTCTGTTACAAATACACTTGCTAGTCAGTCAAAAATCACAAAAAAAAATCTGGTCAAAGAAATTGCCGATCATCTTCATATGTCGCAAAGCGATGTAGAAAAAGTACTTGATTCCTTTATCGACATTACATCCGATCATTTACAGCAACGCCATGACGTGCGCTTGACGGGTTTTGGTATTTTCAGTACCCGCGATCGTAAAGCCAGTACCGCACGCAATCCTGCAACGGGGGCAGAAATTCATGTCCCAGCCTCTGTGGTACCCACCTTTCGCCCAGGATCTCAATTAAGAGAAAAAATCAATCCAGCCACCGTTGGATAAGTTTCCTTTCTGAAAAAGGATCCATCATTTATGGGCTCAGGATCTATGCCTTTACACCCTACTCTGCCCGCCTCTGTTAAAATTTTCGGGGCTGGCGCATGGGGGTCTGCCCTGGCTGAATTGATCAGAGAAAACCGTCACTCTGTTGCCTTGTGGAATCGTACGCCTAAACCGGGTGCTTCCACATGTCTGACAGATGCTCTGGGCCCAGAGTCCCACATCGTTATTGCCGTTTCTGTTCAGTATGTGGGCCAGCTGTGTCGCGTTATGGCGTCGGCCAACATTTCCCCTGATATCATTTGGATTGCATCCAAGGGGTTGGATAATGCATCGGGCAATCCTCTGTATCAGAGTGTTCAGCATTATTTTCCAAAGGCCACGCTGGGTGTCATCAGCGGACCTAATATTGCCAGTGAAATCACCCATCACTTACCTTGTGGCATAACCCTTGCTTGTAAAAACGAGGATGTGTTGGTACAAACCAAAAGCCTGTTTCCCTCGCGGATTTTGCTGGAAACCAGCACCGATGTCACCGGCGTATCCTGGTGGGGAGCATTAAAAAATGTCATGGCCATTGGTTACGGTTTATTGCAACAAAGCAATATGGGATACAATATGTCGGCCACGTTTTTAACCCTGTGTGCCAAGGAAATCAGTGCGATTGTTCAAGAAAAAAAAGGATATCCTGAAACCATGTTATCCTTTGCAGGTATCGGTGATTTAATCCTAACCAGCCATTGTCCCCAAGGCCGAAATCGGGCCTATG
>VGCF01000023.1 GCA_016870135.1 Alphaproteobacteria bacterium | reverse complement strand
ATTAGCAGAGAAGGAAGCAGAAGAGAAGGTGTTGCAGGATCGTACCAACAGTGACGTGCAGAGTGGGGATAAAAATACAGAAATAGTAGAAGTTCTGCAAAACTGCTTTATGTTAGATAATAACAATAACAAGATATTTAAAATTGATGTAAAGGATGATAAACAGGGAAAGTACGATTGTTTTATCAAAAATGAGAGAACCAGCATTGTGGGTAAAGTAAAGCAGGGTTTAGGTTTTGAACAAGACAGAACTTTAAATCGTGTGCTAGATGATTTTGCACGCGATGGAAAGATATGGGACATTAATGGATTCACAATTTTACCGACAGATGATGATAAAAACAAACGGGTTAAGTTTCTAGGTGCTAAATGTGCAATATATAAAAAAGAAGAAAGGTTTTATATAAAAAATGAAAAAGATGGAGAAAATGAAACAATAGACATTCCCCTCACAAAAAGCATTCGGTTTTTACCAACGGATCATAATAATTCATCCCAGAATTTTTGTGGCTTTAATAGCCAGCCAATAACGGCTCCACAACCAAAGAGTACTGGACAACCTATAAACAGTATTTTTTATACGGACTGGAAATACGATGCACAAGATCTGACTAATCAAGATCTTGCTCGCTACGCCGGTATTTTTAAAATGCGCAAGACCGATGGCACTGAGAACGAATACTCTGGTATAATGTCCAAGTTCTCTGGTCAGGGGAATGACCGGAATTCTTTGACGCACACAAAGAATACGAAACAGACGGAAAAAACATCACCAAACAAAAAAAGTAGTGCGGAATTAGAAAATCGAAGAAAAGAGATTTTCATGCGATGAAAATATACAATAATGCAAATAACAACACGGTTAAAAAAGACGTCCGACCATGCATGACCGGACGAAAAGGATCAAGGGTGGATCCTGGGACAAAGGGATCCTTTCATCCCGGGGGTACGCGTTGAAATACATTGAATGATGGCACGTGTTACAGGGCAGGGTAGGTTGAACCTGCTCAGTGGCGCCGAGATAATCCCGCGGCATCAAATGGGTGCACAGTGGACTGGTAAAGAGAAATAGACTATAGTTTAACGAGTAAAGTCTTGTCTTTGGGTTCATGACAGATTCCTTTGTTGTTCATAACAGCGCCATTGTTCATCCCAGCGCACACATTGGTCGTGGATGTGATATTGGACCCTATTGCATTGTTGGCCCTGATGTTGTGTTGCACAATAATGTGCGATTGACGTCCCATGTGGTGATTGAACAGAATACCACCATCGGGGCAGACAGCACGATTGGCGCTTTTTCTGTTTTGGGCTCTGATCCCCAACACTTAATTTATGCCGGCCAAGAAACCCATCTGGTGATTGGCAAGCATGCCAGAATTCGTGAGCACGTCACCATTCATCGGGGTACAAAAGAAGGTGGAGGATGCACAGTCATAGGCGATCGCGTATTTTTAATGGTTGGTGTGCATATTGCCCACGATTGCAGCCTGGGCAATGATATCGTTATGGCCAATCAGGCGACTCTGGCCGGACATGTCGAGGTAGGAGATCAAGCCGTTTTGGGTGGATTATGTGCGGTGCTCCAATTTACACGCATTGGGGAGGGCGCCATGATTTCCGGATTATCGGGTGTGGCCAGCGATGTAATGCCTTATGGGTTGGTTTTGGGGTATCCTGCAAAATTGATGGGGATTAATCGCATCAAGTTAAAAAGATTGCAATCCAGTCACGAAGAAATTCGGGCAGTGCACCGCACATTTCAATGGATTTTTTGTGCAACAGAGGGCTCTTTTTTTGAACGTGTGAACACCATACCATCGGAATTTTTAGAATTTTCCAAGGTTAAAGTCATTCAAGAGTTTTTAAAAAAAGATGTCAAACGATCCATTTGCATGGTTGGCGATGCCCGATATTTTGAAAAATTCGGATCGTCGTCGGAATTTCTTGCTCATGATGCACCAGATTTTGATCAGGCATAGAAAGGGGTATGGATTTAATCTGACTGCCCAAAATACGGGCGCGGGGGCTCTGCACTCGGTGATCTAGAATGCTGATGACTTGAATGATGTACAAAGCCTATGCTGTCACAGTTTGCCCTCTTAGAATACGGTGGGGGGGGTGTTTTACCTTATGAGCTTTTTTGTGATGCACGCCAATCCATATAAAGTTTACACCCTAAAACCAAGGTGCGCAGGGTGATAGAAATGCAATTGGTCACAATGACCGGAATTTGATGGGTTAAAACGGCATAAATCATCTGAACAATGGAACCGCTGAGCAATAAGGCCAGCATGCCAAAGGAAATGTCTTTGGCAGAGCGCGTAACCCAAATTTGATGAATTTGTGGCAACAACGCAATGGCACTCAAGGTCGCAGCTAAAAAACCAAGGAAATCAACGTGTTCAAAATAAATCCGCAGATAATCCAGAACTTTCATCATTAAAATCCTCCTGCGCAGTATAGCGTGTTTAATTGGTTTGGGTTCGCACCCGTTGTGTATATAGAATCAAGCGTACGTGGTTCAGATTGGGTCAGACATGCCAAAGTACAACTCCATTTTCAGGATTTAGAGAGGGTTTTAGATCGACGATCCACAATATATTTGTACACCAAAACCCAAATGCGAAATACCAGATTAATGCCATTGGTAATCATCACAGGCCAACGCATTTCTCTGATGCCGTAAATCATCCACGTGGTGCTGCCCATAATCCAAATGGAAAACATCCAAAACGAAATATCTTTGGATGATTGGGTGAGACGAATGCGCCTGATTTGAGGAATATAACACACGAGATTAAACAGCAAAGCCAAAAATCCTATCCACTCATAGGGTTTATCGGGGGGAAAAATGAATGCGTAAAGACCATCGATGGCTTGGCGTAATCCTGTGTATAGGAATTCCATGAACATGTCCCCCTATATCTTGGGTTCGGCAGGCGTCTTTTCAGAAGCTTTGGCTGCAGAAACCCCATCATTTCCCAGAGGCGTGGATGCGGCTGTTTTTTTGGATCTTGATGCTGCAGGTCTCGTTTTTGCCCCAGCAGGTTTGGCCACCGTTTCTGTCGATGCATCCGATACCAGGGATTTTGTGGTTTTTTTAGCCACCGGTTTTTTAGGCGCATCTGTTTTCGCCAGATCATCCGTTTTGGAATCTCCTGTTTTTACAGGCTCAGCAGATTTCGTCACAGCCGTTTTTACCGCACCAGACTTGATGGCCATTGCTGGTTTTTCAGCCACCGGTTTTTTAGGCGCCGGCGCATGGTCAATTAAATCCACCGCCTGATGCAAGGTCAACGTATCGGGTTGTTTTTGTTTGATGGAATAAAATCGATTCTGATATTTAACGTACGGGCCAAAACGTCCCAGACCAATCATAATGGGCAGACCAGTGTTGGGGTGTTTGCCCAATTCATGGGGTAAAGACAACAGCCATAATGCTTGATCCAACTGAATATTTTCAGGGGTAAACAAGGGGCCTAATGATGTACGTGTTTCTGCATGTTCCACATACCAACCATAGGGCCCCTTTTTAATCAAAATATCTTTTCCTGTATCGGGGTGAGCACCCAAAACAGACGGCTCTTCGCTTGCGCCCTCTATGTTGGCACTGTATGTGCAATCTGGATAATTAGAGCAGGCTAAAAATGGTCCAATTTTGCCTAGTTTTAATGATAAAAATCCTTTTTTACAGCGGGGGCATTCTTGCTTTGGTTGTTCCAAAATGTCCTCCTGAATGATGTTTAATACTTCGGAAACTTTTAATGTTTTGGATTCTTGGATGGTATTGAAAAATGGATTCCAAAATTGATGCAGCAAGGTTTTCCAAGATTCTTTTCCAGCCGACACTTGGTCCAACTGATTTTCCAATTCTGCAGTGAAATTATAGTCCACATATTTTGCAAAAAACTTACATAAAAAAGCCGTTACCACCATGCCGCGCTCTTTTGGAACCATGCGTTTTTTGTCAATCTCCACATAACCACGTTCCTGCAGAACCTGTAAAATCCGGGCATACGTGCTGGGTCTTCCAATACCCAATTCCTCCATGCCTTTGATCAGCGATGCCTCGGAATACCGTGCTGGCGGTTGGGTAAAATGTTGATCGGGATCGACCCGTTCCAGGGCAACCTTTTGATCGGCCACCAAGGCAGGCAGCTTTTTCAAGTCCTCTTGATCGGTATCATCATCCACACTTTCCCCATATAAAATCAAGAACCCTTCGAATACCAATACGGAACCTGATGCTCTGAATATATGCTGTCCATCACTGGAAACAATGCTGGCCGTGGTTTGATCATACTGGGCAGAACTCATCTGAGAGGCCATGGTGCGATCCCAAATTAATTGATACAAAGGAAAAAGGTCCTCAGGGAGAACGCTTTTTAATCCATCAGGTGTTAAATCAATTTGGGTTGGGCGAATGGCTTCGTGGGCCTCTTGGGAGTGCGCCTTGACTTTGTATTGCCGTACGGCCGGTGAAATAAACTCGGCCCCCCATTTTTTCGTGACAAAATCACGCATGTCCTTGATGACATCTGGGATAATCATGGTACTGTCGGTGCGCATATAGGTAATCAGCCCCAGTGTTTGGCCTTTCATCTCGACACCTTCGTATAATTTTTGGGCAATCTGCATGGTTTTAGAGGGCGAATACCCCAGCTTTCGCGATGCTTCTTGCTGTAAACTGGACGTCACAAAGGGTGGGGCAGGATGGCGCTGAACACGTTTGGCGGCAACCTCTTTAACCGTATAAGACAAAGGTTGTAATTCTTTGACCCACTCTTTGGCTTCATTTTCTGTTTTCAGAGACAGTTTTTCCAATTTCTGACCGCGAAAGGTCCCCAATTGGGCAGAAAACCCTTTTTTCTCTTGATCGAAAAATCCATGAATGGACCAATACTCTTGCACCTGAAAGGATCGGATGTTTTGCTCTTTTTCAACCACCAATCGCAAGGCCACAGATTGAACGCGGCCAGCAGAACGGGTTCCGGGAACTTTTGTCCATAAGATAGGAGACAGAGTAAACCCCACCAAATAATCCAAACTTAAACGGGCCAAATAGGCATCAACCAAATCTTGGTCAATCCGTCTGGGGTTAGACAGAGCCTGTAAAATCGCCGATTTTGTAATGGCATTAAAGCACACCCGTTGAATGACCAGATCTTTCTTCAGAGCCTTGATCTCTTTTAAGTGTTCTAATAAGTGCCAGGAAATGGCTTCGCCTTCTCGGTCCAAGTCTGTGGCCAGAATTAATGTATCGGCTTTTTCCAACGCCTTGACAATGGCGCCCACAGATTTTTCTGCTTTTTCCGTCATTTCCCACGTCAAACCAAAATCTTCATCTGGTCGGACAGATCCGGTTTTACTGGGCAAGCTGCGCACATGACCCCAAGTGGCTAAAACCTTGTAATCTGGACCCACATATTGTGATATGGTTTTAACTTTTCCTGGGGCTTCGACGACAAGTACTTTCACAAAGGATCTCGATAATAAAGAATCATGACACTTCGAACCATTCTAAAGGTTTATTCCATTTATGCAAATGGGGGTCAGGATACTTTTTTGGATCATGTCTGGGTTGCAGGAGTCAGTGGCAAAGGCTGCAGGGTGCTTAAAATGGCTTCTGCACGATGAATGATCGCATCGGGAATTCCGGCTAAACGCGCCACATTTAACCCATAGGATTGGTCCGCCACTCCCGGTTTGATTTTATGAAAAAACACCACTTTGCGCTCCCATTCTTTGATTTCCATAGTATAAAACCCCAATTTCTCCATGTGCTGCAGGCCCGATAATTCATGATAATGGGTGGCAAAAAAGGTGCGACAAGGCAAGTGTTGATCTAAATATTCTATGCACGCCCAAGCCAGCGCCAAACCATCATGGGTGGATGTCCCTCGACCAACCTCATCCAAAATGACAAAACTTTGGGTTGTGGCCTTGTTTAAAATGGTCGCCGTTTCGATCATTTCCACCATAAATGTGGAATGTCCCCTGGCCAAATCATCGGATGCCCCAACGCGGCTAAAAATACGATCAATGATACCGATGTGGGCCGTGGTTGCGGGGACAAAACTGCCCACATGGGCCAACAGTGCAATCAAGGCATTTTGCCGTAAAAACGTACTTTTTCCAGCCATATTGGGCCCTGTTAAAATCCAAATGGGGCGTTCTGGGTATAACGCGCAATCATTGGACACAAAGGCATTGTTCAAAACCCGTTCAACCACCGCGTGACGTCCACCCTCGATTTCAAAGGTGGTGGAGTAATCCAGGATAGGGCAGGTATAGCCATACTTTTCCGCCAGTTCAGCCAACGCGCACGATACATCATAAACGGCAATGGCATTCAATGTTTCGCGCAATTGATCGGCTGACTCGCACAAATGGATCACAATTTCTTCGAACAATTGACATTCCCTGGCGTACGCCGCATCCGTACTGCTGGCCCGACGTTGCTCCATGGCCAATAATTCAGGGGTCGTGTATCGATAACTGGACACCAGTGTTTGTTTTAAAATAAAGTGAAAGGGCATTTTTCCAGCCGATGCCGGAGGAATCTCTATGTAATATCCAATAATGGCGTTGCGTTTGATGCGCAAATGGGTAATGCCCGTTTCCGCACTGTATCGGCGTTGTAATTCTTGCAGAATATCCTGACATTCCCCATGGTTTTCCCGGGCTTGATCCAATACGGCATCATATCCCTGTGCAAACACCATGCCATCACGTAATTGGGCAGGTAATTCCTTCATCAACGCATGATCCAAGCGCTCTAACAGGGATGTGTGGGTGTGAAAGGCATGAAAAAGATGACGCAACTCTGCACCTAAACTGGACTGATGATGGGACAATGCCTCTGTAATGGCGGGTAAAACCTGAAGGCCCGCACGCAGAGCCCCCAAATCTTTGGGTGTGCCTCGGCGTAAAAACAATCTCGACAACGCTCGATCCATATCCGGTATGGTTTTAAACAATTCTCGGATGACGTTTCGTGTGCTGTTGTTATTTACAAAAAATCGAACGCTGTTTTGGCGCTCTTGCAATGTGGTTAAATTTTTCAAAGGATTGGACAGGCGCATGGCCAATAAACGCCCACCCATGGGGGTAATGGTTTCATCGATGGTATGCAACAGAGACCCTGTTTTTTCCCCAGAAAAGGTTGTGGTGATTTCCAAATTACGCCGTGTGAAACCGTCAAGCTCTAAACAATCAGAGGGTTCTATTTTTTTCGGATGCGATAACAATAAACTGTTTTTCTTCTGTGTGATTAAAACATAATCCAACAATGCACCGGCTGCGGCCAATTCTATGGTGCTGAATGAACCAAAGCTTTCCATGGTTTGAATGTTGAAAAAGCTGGTTAAACGCTCTTCTCCGCGATCAAAACGGGGCAAGGCCAGTGGTTGAATTTTGCTTTTCCAATCGTGCCAAATGCTCTGAATATCATCCCTGTTCAGGCATGGTTCTGGCAACAAAATTTCTTGGGGCATGATGCGGTGCAGTACAGAGGATAAATCGCTGCTGTGATGGGATTCAATGAAAAAGTCTCCTGTGGAAATATCCACACACGCCAAAGAAAAAGATTTCTCTTGAGGGTACAGTGCCATCAGGAAATTGTGGGCTCTGGCATTCAGCAGGGTCTCTTCGGTCAATGTTCCTGGCGTAATGATGCGCACGACTTCTCTGTGGATGGGGCCTTTGCTTTTTGCTGTTGACTGTTCCATTTGTTCACATATGGCCACACGAAATCCCTTTTTGATTAATCGTGCAATATAGGACTCGCTGGCATGGGCTGGAACACCACACATGGGGATATCCTCTGCGCCATTTTTGTGACGTCGGGTCAAGATGATGTCCAATGCTTGGGATGCAATTTTTGCGTCTTCTAAAAACAGTTCATAAAAATCACCCAAACGAAAAAACAATAAACAATCGGGGTTTTCTTCTTTGATCGACAGATATTGGGCCATAATGGGCGTTAAGGATGGCATTTTAGGCGTGCACGTTGATATAGACATGGTTCCATGGGGGTGGGAGGACTGAAAAGGGAAGACGGCATCTGCAGACCATAGGGATGGGTCTGTGGTCTATATTCTCGACCACAGATCCCTTAAATGCTATGGAATGATTATCACATTCATAATACAGGTTCCAGAGTTTGAATAATATGATTCATAAGGGCAGGGTGTAAAGGCAAACCTTTTCCTCCCCCTTGGGCCAAATCTTTGCGTCCGCCACTGGACACTTGAAACGGAGCCAATATGGTTTTTAACAGCACAGCGGCATCATGATTTAAATCGGGTGTAACCCCCAAAATAAGACAGGTCGTATCGTCTTCTGTGCTGGTTAATACGACAATCCCCGATGTCAAGGTTTTTCTGACTTGATCATAGGCAGTTTTCAAGTCTTTGAAGGAGGCCCTTGGTTGTTCTGCGTGCCAAAAAACCACAGAGCCGATGGCCGACTCTTGACACACAACGGATGAACATGCGGGTTTTGTGCTTTGCCGATTGGCATTTAATGTATCTATTTTTTCAGATAATTGGACAATAGGCGTTTTCAGTTTATGGGAAAAACTGCGCAATTGATCATGCCATGTTTGCACCACTTTTAATGCCGATTTCCCCACCACAGCCTCGATGCGACGCACCCCACCGGCCACACCTGATTCGGATATGATTTTAAATAACCCTAAATCTCCTGTCCGTTTTGCGTGCGTTCCACCACACAATTCCACAGATGCATCCCCCATGGAAATCACACGCACCACATCATCGTATTTTTCACCAAAAAAAGCCATGGCTCCTGATGCCAGAGCAACGTCTTGAGGCATATGTTTGGTCTCAATGGCTGTGTTTTCCCTAATCCATCCGTTGACCATATTTTCCACAGATTCCAACTGATCCCAAGACACGGCATTTTGATGACTGAAGTCAAAACGCAATCGATCCGGACTGACCGATGATCCTTTTTGCATCACGTGTTTTCCCAAAACGCGCCGCAATGCCGCTTGCAGCAAATGGGTCGCTGAATGATGGGCCGCTGTGTCGTGCCTGGAGCTGTCCACGGCACAATGAATGGTGTCATTGACCTTTAACTGCCCACTGTTGACCTGGATTAAATGGGCAATCAAGTGGCCTTTTTTCATCGTATCTAAAACCGTGGCCGAACCGTGAGTCCAGGTGAATTGCCCACCATCGCCTTTTTGTCCACCAGATTCTGGGTAAAACGAGGTTTGATCCAAGACCACATACCCCGTTTGCGACGCCTTTAATACAGACGTTTCCCCAACACCCACCTCTTCTTGATCCCATGCCATGCACAGGATTTGACCCAGAGCGTGCAAATCATCATACCCGACAAACGCTGTGGCGGCATAACGTTGATTTAAATCATCCCAAAGGGAAGATTTTGCCCATCCTCCACTGCCTGACCATGATGCACGCGATTGCTCTTTTTGTGCACTCATACAAATATGAAATTCCCGTTCATCCACACCACACCCTTTTTCCTTTACAATATCTTGGGTTAAGTCTAGGGGAAATCCAAAGGTGTCGTACAGGGTAAAGGCATCGGCACCAGGCATAAGATCTCCCTTTTTCGCCCGACTTAACCACCCCTCCATACGGCGCAGCCCTTTTCGCAATAATTCTTCAAATTGCTCTCCTTCCTGAGACAAAACGGACGTGATTAAATCTTGTGTACGGCCCAGCTCTGGATAGGCGGCCCCCATTTTTTCAATTAAAACAGGTACCAACTGGGCTAAGTGATCGCATTTGGCACCCAAAAAATGAATGTGTCGCAAGGCTCTGCGCATGATGCGTCGCACCACATACCCGCGGCCTTCATTGCTGGGCAAAACCCCTTCGGCCAATAAAAAACTGCTGCTGCGTAAATGGTCGGCCACCACCCTGTGGGCAACGCGGACATGATCAGAGCTCTCTTGATCCGGACACAAGGACACAGATTGATCAATAATCGCTTTGAAAATATCTGTTTCAAAATTATCGTTTACCCCCTGAACCACTGCGGCAATGCGTTCCAGGCCCATCCCTGTATCAATACTGGGTGATGGTAAATCTACACGTTCATCCGGACCTTTTTGATCAAACTGCATGAACACCAAATTCCACAACTCGACGTACCGATCACCATATTGGTCTGCTGTACCAGGCAATCCACCAAAAATATGATCCCCATGATCATAGAAAATCTCGGAACACGGTCCACAGGGACCCATATCGCCTGCGGACCAAAAATTATCCGACGTTGCAATGCGAATGATGCGATCATCGCCCAAACCTGCAATTTTTTTCCACCATTGGACCGCTTGGTGATCGGTATGGTATACGGTAATCCACAGACGATTCTTGTCCAGCTGTAATGTGTCGGTTAAAAACGTCCAGGCATATAAAATAGCCGCCTCTTTGAAATAATCACCAAAGGAAAAATTGCCCAACATTTCAAAAAACGTGTGGTGCCTTTTGGTGTGTCCTACCTGTTCTAAATCATTATGCTTTCCACCTGCGCGCACGCATTTTTGACAGCTTGCTGCTGTGGGATAAGGGCGAGACACGGCCCCTGTAAAGTAATCCTTAAACGGCACCATGCCAGCACTTGTAAACAGCAACGTGGGGTCATTGTGTGGAACCAAGGGCGCAGAGGGCGCAAGGACGTGGCCTTTTCTTTGAAAAAACTCTAAAAACAGAGTGCGCAATTCTGCGGAATTCATGGTTGGTTTGGCATTAAAAATTTACAGGACAGTATACAGAATTTAATCTTATAAATCAATAAACAACACGCCCATTGTCCGAACCCCATGCCATGAATCAGGTCCAAAGCCAAAAATACCACCACATATTATCATCAACGAATATGGTTCAAATGTTCGTAAGTGACAGGATCCCTGAAGGCATTTTTTCTATATTTTTCCGTATTTTTTTGGCACGCCCTAGAAGACTTGAACTCCTAACCTTCAGATCCGTAGTCTGACGCTCTATCCAATTGAGCTAAGGGCGCACGATTCTTCATATTTTATAAACAAAAGGTTGGTGAAGTCAAGAGCTGTTTTCTATTTTTCAAAAAAACATGTGGAACGGATCTGGGGCGCTGGGGCCAGCGTGATGGATTCGACGACCAATGTTCATTCTGTAAAAAAAACTAAATCTTGTATAGATTTTTTACAAGATTATATGAGATAATTGTTTAAAGATTTTGTTTTTCCAGGAAGTGACTATGAATCATTTTACAGATCGAACCCAGGGATTTTTACAAGAAGCCCACCAAAGTGCCGTTCGAAAAGAGCATCCAGAGGTGCTGCCCATCCACGTTTTGGGCGCCTTGTTGTCCGATCCTCAAGGGGGAGTCAGTGCTCTGATGACAGAAGCAGGCGGAGATCCCGCCCAGGCCATGGCACAGGTGGCCTTGATGTTGGAAAAAAAGCCTGTGGCCAAAAACAGTCAGGTTACAACGTCACCAGCATTACAAAAAGTATTGGTTCAAGCCAAAGATTTCGCCACCTCTTTGGGGGACCAATTTGTCACAGTGGAAAGCGTATTTTGGGGATTGTTACAGGATGCCACCACAGGGGATATTCTGGCCAAAGCGGGCTTGAAACCCGATGGGTTGAATAGGGCCATTGCCGCATTGCGTAAGGGGCGTACGGCTCAGTCTGCCAGTGCAGAAGATCAGTACGATGCATTAAAGAAATATGCCAAGGATATGACTCAGCTGGCCAAGGAGGGTAAGTTGGATCCTGTGATTGGTCGTGAAGAAGAAATTCGTCGTACCATTCAGGTGTTGTCGCGGCGTACCAAAAATAATCCAGTCTTGATCGGCGAACCTGGTGTAGGAAAAACAGCCATTATCGAGGGCTTGGCGCTGCGGATCGCGTGCAACGATATTCCTGATACATTGCGTAATACCCGCGTGATGTCCTTGGATTTAGGTGCCCTAATTGCAGGCAGCAAATACCGAGGCGAATTTGAAGAGCGTTTAAAGGCCGTGCTGAACGAGATTACAGAGGGGCAGGGCGATGTGGTGTTGTTTATTGATGAACTGCACACCTTGGTAGGCGCGGGCAAAGGGGATGGGGCCATGGATGCCGCCAATATCTTAAAACCTGCTTTGGCCCGAGGGGAGCTGCATTGCATTGGAGCCACCACGTTGGACGAATACCGTCAATACATTGAAAAGGATGCGGCATTGGCTAGACGGTTTCAAACCCTTTATGTGGATCAACCCAGTGTAGAAGAAAGCATTTCCATTTTACGAGGATTGAAAGAGCGTTACGAGATGCACCATGGTGTGCGTATTACAGATGGGGCCATTATTGCAGCGGCAACCCTGTCGGATCGATATTTAACCGAACGATTTTTACCAGACAAAGCCATTGATTTAATGGACGAGGCGGCCAGTCGATTGCGTATGGAGGTGCACTCTAAGCCAGAAAAGCTGGACGAAATGGATCGCCGGTTGATGCAACTGAAAATTGAATACGAGGCCTTGAAAAAAGAAACGGACGACGCCAGTATTCGCCGATTGAACCAATGCCAAAAAGACATCGCTGATTTAGAAGAAGTCAGCGCAGATATGACCATGCGTTGGCAAAAAGAGCGCAAAGCCATTGCGGATTTGCAGGCGCTGAAAACCGACCTGGATCATGCACGACATGCATTAATGCAGGCCCAAAGGCAAGGTGAATTGGCCAAAGCAGGTGAGTTGATGTACAGCGCCATTCCCCAACTGGAAGAAAGCATCGCCAAAAAAGAAGAAGAATCCCATTCTGGGGGTACTTTGTTGCGTGAAGAGGTATCAGACAAAGATATTGCCGCCATTGTGTCCCGCTGGACGGGTATTCCTGTGGATAAAATGATCGCGGGGGAAAACAGTAAATTGCTGAATATGGAGTCCTTGTTGCACCAGCGCGTGGTGGGTCAAGAGCACGCCATTTCCGTCATCAGTTTGGCCATACGGC
>VGCF01000022.1 GCA_016870135.1 Alphaproteobacteria bacterium | reverse complement strand
CGGGCACACACAAAATGTTGATATGGGCCCCAGGATTGGCCAAACCAACCATCATTCGTGATGTTTAAAATCCATTCTGGCTGAATCACGGGGTTCCTTTGTGTGGGGTGTGCTGCGCTTTTCCCTAATGACAGAGGATCCATGTGTTGGGCCGTTACAGATGCTGTCTGTGGTGAGTGTGTCGTTTTTGGGATAACGGACGGCATTCTGATGGTGCCCGGAAAAATGGATTCGTAACAAATCAAGCAGCGAAAAGGGGGCAATTCTGGGCATGTCAAAAGATAACCAACCCCTGTTGCCGTGAAACCTGCTGTTTCTGTGGTGGGCCATCCCCCTGTCGATGTCACGACGGTGCTTGCGACCGCTCCGGTAGAAAAATCGTGGGCTCCTGGGGTGACTTTAGCCAACACCCCTTTTGGTACGATCTTTTCCAACCAGCTGCGTCCAGGAAAATATTCCCCAAACGGCAATAAATGTTGTTTGGCATAGAGGGGAACAACACCGCAACCAGACCTTTTCATCAACAGAGTATTATAGATCTTATCTCCATCATCACGATAATCTCCGCCGATGAATACCACGGGCGCATCAAATTCAGGCAAGGCATGCCGCGTATCCGGGCTGATGGACCAGGGCAAGGCGCCCTCTGGCCAAATCACAACGATGGGTGGATTGAATAATGGGGTGTGAGACAATGTCCATAATGTATCCCAATGGGCCGTGGCATAGCTGGGATCAATTTTTTCCTTTTGATCAATGGCAGGTTGAACACAGCGCAATACGATCTTTTCATGATATTGGGTGGGATATTGGACTAAACGCATGACACCCAGAACACTGCACATCCCTATACCCAGCACACCGACACCACAACCCCTGATCAGACCAATCATCACGGATTTTGACCGTTGATGGGCATCCAAAATACACCACCCCATCACGGCTATCCAACATACGGTCAATAAACCCAAGCCATAGACCCCCACATAGGCAACCATCTGAGCCACAGGCAAACAATCACCCCACATATACGCCACCAATGTCCAAGGAAAGCCTGTAAAAGCATGTCCTTGAATCCACTCCATGGTTGCCCACATCAAGGCAAAACCCAACGCATATTCCAGACAAGACCAATCCAACCAGACCTTTACGCGCACCACAATGCCCATCATCAGGGCTGTATAAATGGCTAAAATGGCGGGAGAAACCAAAAAAACCACAGGCCAAAACCAAGCAAAACGTGCGGCATCCACCCACAATCCATGACCAATCCAATACAAACTGCCCATGTAAAATCCATATCCCCACCACCACGCGCATCGCTGTGCTTGTCTGCCTGAAACACACATCCATCCGGCCAGCATCAACAGCACAATCGATACCACACCAGCCAACCACACATGCAGTGGAGCCATCATCAGCGCCCCCATCAATCCCACACACATCATGGATAATCTGTTGGATGCCCATGATTGGATCCATGGGCATGAGGTGTTTTGGGTCAGTACGCCATCAATACGGTACACGTCTGCCTCCTCTCAACCCCGTTACACCGCGTACATTCATTATGACCAATCTTGTTGTTATCCTATTGTCATCATAACAAATTTTACAGGGAAAAAAGCATGACCATTGGCCTCTCTTGGTGCGGTGTAAACGGACACCTGTTGCGGCAAATGGATACAGCATGTTCCCGTGTAGGGGGTGATGGGCAGACATTAGGCCAGACATGGGGGCAGGCATAGAAGGGTATTCCCAGATTGACACCATACCCTATCCGCTAGATTCTGTACCAGGCTTATCTCCAGTTACACTTTGAATTTCTCTAACAGTTATGGTATATATACAATAAGCGCCCGTAGCTCAGGGGATAGAGCACAGGATTCCTAATCCTGGTGTCGCAGGTTCAATTCCTGCCGGGCGCGCGAAATGACTTCCTGCCGGGGTGCCATGACAAGGAATTCCTGGGGGACGCAACACCAACGCATAGAAAAATGGATCTTTTGAAAGACATGCCCAGCATATCCTTAACATTTGACGCGAATCACACCTTACCCTCTTCTAACCGCCAGATGTTTTTAATGCGTGCCCACCAAATACGGTCTGAGACAACAGCGAACACCGCACCATAGGCCGTCATTGTTTACCCTGCACCACTTTACACGTATTTTTTGTGAATTTACGCTGATAAAAAGACAAATATCCGTTTTCAGAAAACAACAACAACCCACCATTAACGGGGATGGGAGCCATGGTATACCCATCACTGATGAATTGTTGTGAAATAAGATTCCCCTTTTGATAGGGGTCGTACGCACACAGTTGACCATTTGAACTTAAAACATACAACACATTACCCGCCATAACGGGGCCAAACCAACGGTTAGATTCAGGTTTTAATTTGGGCAACACAATGGTCCAATACTCTTTTCCAGTATGCCGATCCATGGCCACACAGTGCCCCATACTGGTCAATGCGATCAAAACATCGCCCACAACGATGGGAGTTTGCATACCGCCCGCATCGCGCGACCATATCACATCACCCGAATAGAGATCACAGCACATGATATGACCATGATCACTTGTGGCATAGACCTGGGATCCCACCACCACAGGATAAGCTTGCAAATGTCTGAAATTCTTTTCACCCTCTGCAGAACTGATGGTGGCCAAAGGCCTGTCCCACAATCGGTCGCCAGAATCCAAAGACAGAGCCATTATTTCCCCTGATACGCTGGCTACAATCACCCGATCTCTTGTCACAGCCGGAATGGAACCTCCTAAAATCAAGGTATCTTCTTTCATACCCTGATCATCCCACACCTCTTTGCCCGTGCAGGCATCCAAAACGATCGTTTGATTGCCCAACGTTAACAAGGCCAGCCTGTTGCCAGAAATGGCTAAACCATTGCGTGCGGGATGCATCAGACGATATGACCACAGCACTTTTCCACTGGCGCAATCCAGTGCCAAAACCCACTTGTGTGGTGTGGTGACGTAAACACGTTCTCCATCCGTGGCTAGACCGCCCCCCATACCATAGGTATTTTTTTCTCGATTAACCTGGACCGACCACAGGGTTCGACCATTCCAATCCAAGGCTGATAAAAACCCAGCATGATCCATAATGAATATACGATCGGTGGTGCTTACAGGGGCAACGGGTAATGTGACTCCTCTGGATACCCCCCTTTTCCACACACGATGTAAGGACCAAGATGGCTCGCCATTGAGTGCAAACGCCCCCATATGATGATTAGAGTTCAAACCGGGTTGAGGCCATTGCTGGGCAGATATTAGAGTGGACCGAAGTTTGTCAACAGAAAAAACGGCTTTTTCCGTCTCTTTGAATTCTGGTGCATATAATGCCGTACGCACACCTTGAACAGGGATTTTCTTGGCCTGAAACAGTCGACTTAATCCGGAACACCCAGATAATAACCCAACGCACATCAGGCTACAGGACATGTTTTTAAAACGAGACGGGGTGACTGACTTTTTCATCTATGAAAATCCTGAGCCAATCCCATCAAGGTCATCAACGGCATGGGGGTGTTTGAATGCTGAATCCATTCTTTTAACGACGTGCTCTGCTCTGCACTGCCCTTGGAATATTCTATGGTACTGATGGCCTTGCTAAGCGGCACCCACATCGGGTTGGCATGAAATCCATTCAAACTGTTGGTCACATCTTGAGCCGACAAAGGAACGGGCACCGTGTCTGTTTTGGACCCATGATGATAACGAATCAGTTGAGAAGGCCCAAAATAAGACCATGGTTGTTTGGCATCCAACATGAATCGGCACAAGGATAAAAACTGACTCAGTTCAGCATCTGAAAATCGAGATAAGAGGCGATAATCCAATGACGCGAGTTTTTTACGCACATCGAGAAATATCTGGGGATCGGCATCACCTGACGGTCTTTGTTCCGTTTTTTTCGACAACGAATCCGCAGATGGCTCTGTCATGTCAATCAGCTGTGTTTTGTGTATATCAGCCAATGTCATCAGGGCCAGAAATTCCAATCCTGGACACTGTTTTGCCACATCTTGTAACAATTTTTCTGCACCCACATGGTCTTTTTGTTCTATTTTTTCCAAGGCTTGTTCGTACAGATTTTCGTATAAAACCAGGTTTTTTTCCGCCCTCCACTGCACGAATGTATACCCAGAGGTGGCCATTAATACGGCTGCGACCGCGCCAATGATCCAGGGCAATCGCTTTTTTAATGTATTAAAAAAATCTTCGCGACGCAGTTCTTCTTGAATATCGTCAATAAGAGGAGACACAGTCGTATTTGCACCAAAAAATCAATGTTTTTATAATACCATGTATCCACCAACAGGGTAAACACCCCTGCCGATGATACGTTATGAGGATAAAATCATTAGGCCGCAGTTACTTTTTTACTTGTTTTCTGGTCATGCCCTTTTAGCTTTTTCCCTTTTTTTTGAAGAACACACTTATTAGCAAATTTGATCTCTTTTGTCATCACTTTTTTTACAATTTCATCGATCTCTTTTTTTACAATTTACTCGATCTTCTTTTCTTCAAGACTGGGACCACTTGCAACTTCTGATTGTGTGGTTACTGGCGCAGAAGAAGGAGCAGCACTTGGTGCAGGAGAAGGAGGAGCAGCACTTGGTGCAGGAGAAGGAGCAGCACTTGGTGGAGAAATAGTTGGTGCCGGGATTGCTAACGGCTGGGGTAAAACCAATCCACCACTCTGATTGAAGGTCATTGCGCTTAGCTCTGCTGCCAGCTTGTTTTGTCTATTAAATCCCGCGGAAACAGACTGATTAAACGCGCCTGATAAGATCACAGCCAAAGATAAAAAAGATGATATGTTTGTTAAAAAATTACCACTTTTCATTATATATTCCTTTTGCATTTTTATTTATTTTAAACATAACATTTTTTTTGATAAAAAAAGATTAACTTTGCCCGGCAAAAGGAGCAATGCTTCTGGCATTTAAAACACCGTTACCCACACTGGACCCGCTGATGGTTGCATTTTGCAAATGATTCGTCATATTCAAGGTTAAATATGTGGTTGTATTATAAAAGTTTGGTTGTTTCATATTCATATGAATGGCGCGCAATGATCGCATCGATCTTGAAGAATTCAGAGAAGGCTTACTCGTTCCAGAAGCGATGGTGGCACCAGGCGGCCGTGCGCCAACCAATGCCGCCCCCAGGGTTAATACAATGATCAGGCACCACCGAATGCCGTCTCTTCTCCTTGGACAGCCCAGACTGTTCAAAAAGTCACTATTTTTTACACACTCCATTTAAAAATCCATTAGTAATTCATTTTATCCATTTTATTTTATATTTATTAATAATTGTATAATATTTTAATACAGATCTGTAAAAATGTGCATGATAAGCAGATCAATTCGCTGATAACTGGGAATAATGAGTTGCTCCCCCCACAATACTCGTTGTGGTCCGCCCTCCCACGACCGCTGATCCGTTTTGCAATGTCAATGAACCCACCCCACCCCCTGCCCCGCCATTCATATGGAACGCAAAGTCTCCTGTGGTTTGATTGGATATGTTGCTTACTCCGCTAGACGTTCCCCCGTTGAAACTGGACGCAGAACCAAGCGTAGCACCAGAATAACCCGAAACCGCGGTGGTGTTACTGCCCCCCAACACATTGCCTATCGATTGTTGGGCCCCCTGAACGTCATTACTAGACCCCACCGCAATGGTTGCTCCATTCATGAATGCCGCTCCATCCAAACTGATGCTCGTATTACCTGTGGTTTTACTGCTCACATTAGACAACGCCCCAACAGTACCAAGATTCAGATCCGACAGGCTTGTTCCGCTGACCGTGGCGTTTGAGCTCACCGTACTGCCAGGGGCAGAAGATGCAAGTGCAGATTCTGCGAATGCAATGCGACTTAAAGGCCTAGACAAGGTCTTGGATACAGAAGTTTTTTTGGATACAGAAGTTTTTTTGGATACAGAGCTTTTTTTGGATACAGAGGGTTTGTTTTTTACCATCAACAGCGCGTTCATTTTAACACTGGTCCATCCAAAAAGACAAAAAACACAAAACAATATGCTTTTAAATTTCATTGTATTAAATCCTTTTTTGTTCATTGTATCAAAATAATATGAACAAAGACAAAAAACATTTGGTAAAAATCAACTGTTGGGATTAGAGACATTTCCAGTAAGGTTGACCGTCCCTACAGAGCCCGTCACTGGACCTTGCGCCACAGTTGCCCCCAGAACCGTACTCGCTTGAGAAAACGAAGAGTTCCCCAGAGTTCCAGCATCCCCCTTGACTTTTGTAGACGCAGAGCCCGACGTGCTGATATTTTTTGACGCAATGGCGCTGGTTTGCATTTTTTTGACCAAATTTCCAGTCGCCCCAGAAAACATCTTTCCAACAGTCGTCAAGTTTGCCCCGGTTAGCAAATCGCTGTTTAATACTGTGCTGCCAGCACTTGTCCCTGCCTGTACAGAAGACGCCCCCTGAACCATAGATGAATTGTTGCTATTCAACTGGGCCCCGTGGGTAAAGGCTGCAGAATTAAAACTCATGCTAGATTTGCCTTTGGTTATGGCATCAACGGCAGAAAGCGCTGTCACCCGCTTTACCCGTTCAGCTAGACAAAGAATTGTGCCCCTTGATGGGATAGACATTCGCGCAGATGGTTTAGGAATGGACGCACCTGTGCTTGCAAAAACCGTCGTTGCAAAAAAAGAAGGTGTAAAAATGATGCAAAAAATAGCACCACGGTTGAGATTTTTCATTTTTAAAATATTTTAATTTTATTATACTTTATACGCTTTTGTTTAAAAAAAAGACAATATCATTCTTAAATATATAAAAAAACCTACCCCAGCTGGGGCAGGCCATATATTCCTTGAATCCTTGCAATCCAACGAATTAGCTGTTTGAACCAAAATTACCCATAAGGTTCAAGTTGTTGGTCGATCCAATCGATCCGCCCATGGAGTTGCTAGAACCTTGAGTCATCAATCCAATTTTCGAAGTCACGTTACCAAAGGCTCCATCTTTCGCTGAAACAACGGTTGCTTGGGCTGTTCCTGCGGATGGCAACACACCTGGTTCTCCAGCCTGACCATTGGAATTACCCACAGAAGGAGCACCTGGTTTTGCTATACTGCTGTTTATGAAGCTGACATTACCTGTGTTCTTCGTATTCGAAGTCAGCGTGCTCATGGCAGACGTTGGGTTGGGTTGAGTGTCGACTACTGCTTTAATATTCCTAAGGTTAGCACCAGTAAGCATATTTGTTGTTACATTATTAGATGCTGCAACGTTTTGCCCCATCTGATTCATACCACCGGATACTTGAGAAGTTTGCTCGTTAGTAACCTGCGCACCCTGTTGGAAGGCTGTAGAGTCAAACTTGGCCTTGGTCCCTGCTTTTGTATTGGCTGTCAACGCACCCATTGCACTTACGGCAAGGGCATTGGTCTTACTCAACGCGTTGGACACAAGGTTATTACTGGTTGGCCGTGATGCTATCTTCAGAGCCTTCAAAGCTCCCGACCGATTCACAATCGGAGTAGGGAAAGAAGATGGTAATGCACCAAACTGCGTACCACCAGTCGCCCCCACATTTCCAACAGCGGCCAATGACAATGCAATTAACGCGAACATATTAAACTTTTTCATAATTTTTCCTTTTTTTGAATATACAGCACAGAAAATACTGTGCATTGTTTTTTCTTTGGTTGATTCATTTCTAAATATAAGTTCTTTTTGTTTAAAAAACGTAAATTAGTTTTTATTTAAAACCTTTATACTGTAAAATTACCAATAAACGGATGGACCATATGATTTTACCGATGGTGCAACACCGATATTCACATTGCCCAAGTTTGCATTCATAATGGTGGCCCCAGGACCAAAATAATTCCCAGTATTCATGGAAATGGTCGTGTTTGCTGTGGTTAAACTAGACATATTATTCCAAAAATTCCCAAATCCCATGAGGGCCGTAGGAACAATAGGGCTCTGGGGTGCTGTGGGGGTATTGGGCATGGACGGGGTTTTCGGCAGAACAGGCAGAGGGGGCTGCACAACAGCAGGAAAAGCAAGCGCAGCAGACATGGTTGCCCCGCCAGACAATGATACAGGCAACGGTGTTTTTGTGGCAGATGTGGTTATTTTTGTCCTAGGTGCCGCCACTTTTTTGGCCGTCATGCTGAACGATTGCGCGTTCTTGACAACAACAGGCGTGCTTTTTGCACAGACCATAACAAGATGGCAAAAAACAACGAATACCCCAGAAATAAAAATAGTTTTGTTTTGATGAAAAAAAATAAAAAGCACAAAAAAATAGTGATAGCTGATTGTATCAAAAAAAAATGAACAATACATATAATGCATGTCCAGACCCCCCTCTTTGAAATGCGAGCCATAATGGCCTATACTGGTCCATAATATTTGAAACAAATCTGATGACCATGCAAAACAGCATCGTTGCCGAATTGAAAAAGGAATTGGCGTCCAGTTTGGATGCATTAAAAACCCGTTTGTCTGGTGTACGCACATCCAGAGCCACCCCAGCGCTTCTGGAATCATTAACCGTAGAAGCCTATGGTGGTCGCACCCCGTTATCCCAAGTATCCACCGTCAGTGCACCCGAAGCACGCACCCTAAGCATTCAGGTTTGGGATTCAAGCGTGGTTTCTGCGGTATCAAAAGCACTACAAGCTTTTGGTATGAATCCTGTGATTGATGGAAATATTCTAAAGGTTCACTTGCCAGAGTTAACTCAAGAGCGCCGCAAAGAATTTGCAAAAATAGCAAAAGATCATGCCGAAAACACCAAAATCGGCGTACGAAATGTGCGACGCGAAACATTGGATGGTGTCAGCAAGGATGATTTTTCAGAAGATGAATGGCACAACTTGAAAAAAGAGGTACAAAAAATTGTGGATGATACCATTGCGGAAATAGAGCGTTTGTTGGCTGAAAAAGAAAAAGAAATCTTAAAGCATTAAAGGAGCCCCAATCGTGATGTTGCCGCATCGCTTGTCTCATCGCAATAGACCAAAAGAGGACCATAACAGTCTGACCAATCATGTATGGCCCGGATTTGTTGACGCCTTATCTGCGTTGCTGACGGTGATCCTCTTTGCCTTCATGATTTTTGTGGTGTCGTATGTTTGTACCCGCAGTATCATGCAGGGAAAAGATTCATCTTTGGTTCTGTTGCAAACCAAGTTAAACACGCTGCAAGAAAAGATAAAGCAGAACAATAAAATCTTGATCAATCGAAAAAACCAAATATCCAAATGGGAAACGCTGTACGCCGAGGTTCAAGCACGCCTGGTTGAAACAGAATCGGCCTGGAAAACCTTGAGCACCGAGCATGCCAACGCCCAGCAGACCATAGAGAATTTGAATCAGAAGAACAAAGACATATCCGATCAATTAGAAGCGGCGTTGTTAAAAGAAATTCACAGTCTGTCCGATGCACGTTCTGTTTTTTTTGGTGAGTTAAAAAAAGCCCTGCAAGATCTTAAAGAAATTCGTATTGTGGGCGATCGGTTCATCTTTTCCTCTGAAATTCTATTTGATTTAGGGTCTGCCGCCATTAATACCAAGGGCAAGCAAGAATTAACGGCGTTTTGCAACGCGCTGCACGACATCATGCAGCGTATTCCGAAAAACGTGTCATGGGTTTTACGCATTGATGGTCATACAGATTTAACCCCCATCAGTGCAAAAGGACGCTTTAAGTCCAACTTGGAATTATCCACGGCTCGAGCCATCTCTGTGGCCAATTTCTTGATCAGCGCAGGATTTCCATCCGAGCGTTTGGCTGTGGCAGGGTTTGGGGAATTTCGCCCTCTGGTTTTGGGTAAACACTCTTCAAAAGATCGTCGCATTGAATTGATGTTTGATCAGGGGTACTGAAAGCCCGCTGTAAGGGGTACTGAAAGCCCGCTGTGGGAGTATAGCCAGACAGCACCACTTTATATCCATGGTGCCGCTCTGACACCCCTTGTCTAACAGCGTTTGTGTTTAAAGGTTGTATTTAAACGTTCGTTTTTATGCTTGGTTAATGGTTTGAAACAGAATTACCATTTTGTTTTTTACCAACATGAATGATGATATAATGGCAACGTTACACCGTTTGCAACGGTTCAAATGCAAGACAATGAAAAACAAACATCCGACACACAGGTAAAAAAGGGGAACTTTTTAAGCACCCCTTTTCGTTTATTCATCTAGCCGACAATATTTTAGTTGCGTTTAAAATATTGCAATCTTTTTTTTCTCATTTCTGCGTTTTCATAAGTTTTTCTCATTTCTGCGTTTTCATCAGTTTTTCTCATTTCTTCGTTTTCATCAGAGATTTCTTTTATTTTTTTATCAGTTTTTCAAAATATTGCAATCTTTTTTTTCTCATTTCTGCGTTTTCATCAGTTTTTCTCATTTCTTCGTTTTCATCAGAGATTTCTTTTATTTTTTTATCAGTTTTTCAAAATATTGCAATCTTTTTTTTCTCATTTCTTCGTTTTCATTAGAGATTTTTTTTGGTCTTATTTTTTCAACAGATGCATCCGCCAAACACTCTATTTTCTCGCTTAACAATTCCTTCACTTTATTTTGATCCTCAGTCCATCCAAAAGGGGCATAAAATGGAATCGCTTCTTCTACAATTTTTCCAAAGATTTTTTGCACCATTCTTGGTTTTTCCTTCAGCCGCATGGCATTTCTGCAAACTTCTTCCGATTCACTTGCTTCTTGTGGAATCCATTTTGAAATGATTGTTTCAATTTGGTCTAAACCAAAAACAGATGATTGTGATTTTGATTGCTGAATCGCACTTTGGATATTGTCTGCTTTGGCAAGACCAAATTTTGTTGACCAAGAATCGAGCTCTTTCTTTGTTTTTTGGGTTAGACTCTCTCCTGCCAAGCTAGCTATAGATTTGTTCTTAATTAATTCCACCAAATTTGTAAAATTCTTATCCAAATCGGAAGATCCTATTAATTTTACGTATTTTTGGGTCATTTTCAGCATATCCAACAATTGTCTTTTGTTTTCAATTTTGAATGGCTCGGGACCCTCATCAAAAGCGCTAAAATCATCCTGAACTCCTTTGAAGAAAGGTGCAATTTTCTCAAAATCAGAGTTGGCCTGAGCATTCGCTCTCTTACTTTTATTTTTATATATTTGATCTATATCTGATTTAAAAGATTCAAAGCCTTTTTCGAAAAAGCCGCGCATAACATAGGCGACATTCTTCCAAACTTTTTTCGCATTTTCCGCACCTGCTGCTGCTTTTTCAATAGCGATATCTTTTTTCCGAGGTTTTTCTTTCTTTCTTTTTATTGATTTCTCAATTTTACGATGAACTTTGTCTGGTATCTCGCCTGATTCAACTAGCAATTTTCGAATACTGCTTTGCTCTTGTTCTGACAAACCTGATTTCTTCAGCTGACTCAACACAGAGCGTTGCTCTTGATTCAACACAGAGCGTTGCTTTAATTGCTTTGCCTCTGCTAGGCTTTGCCGCTTGGCTTCTTGCATTTGTTGCTCATATGTCTTTTCATCTTCTAACCTTTGCTTTTCCTCTACTTCGCTGAGCTGAATGTCTGGGTAGTACATCTGTACATATAGATCATTAACCCAATTCTTGTTTAGGCTTTGCCGATTGGCTTCTTGCATTTGTTGCTCATATGTCTTTTCATCTTCTAACCTTTGCTTTTCCTCTAATTCGCTGAGCTGAATGACGCGTTGCAGCTCTTCATTTTCTTTCCTTTGCTCCTCCTCTTCCATTTCTTTGATTGCCTTAAGGGCTGCTTGCAGCTCTTCATCGTTTTCATCAGCATTGTTGTTTTGACGACCACCTGGACGGTTCTCAGCCATATATCGCTCATACATTGTACGGTTGTTCCTACCAAGACCCTCGGGATCTTCGTTATCTCTAATCGCTCTAGCAACCACTATCTTATCGCCAAGTTTCCGTAAATCACCATCTGAAATATTATTAAACAATAGATTATAGTCGCCTAAAGTTTTCTCAAATTCTTCAGAATTCATCTTCACAAGATCTTTTAGAGAAAAAGCGAGTAATTTATCTCTTAATTTTAAAATGTCGATCACGGCCTGGTCCTTCGCTGGTGCAACCGGTGCTGCATTGACTGCTGCTGGGGCTGGGGCTGGGGCTGGGGCTGGGGCTGGGGCTGGGGCTGGTGCGGCTAGGTATTGTTGCGGTACAGCAGGAATATTCTGTTGTTGCTGAGCCTTCTGCCCTACTTTATTTTCCTGTTCACTCAATTTTTCCATCACTGGTCCAAATAGATCATTTAGTTGATCATTATCTGCCATAGTAAGGTATTTTTTCAGTTCACTTATTTGATCCTGACTCAGATCCTTACCCTTCAGAATCTGATAAACACGGTTCATCTCTGAGTTACTCAGCGCACCCTTCACACCATCCGCACCCTTCACACCATCACTCGCAACCCCAACGCTGAGGCAAAGTAAGGCCAACCATACATTTTTTTTCATTTTTTTTTAATCCAGTTTGTGTTTAACATAAACCATCATATCATATTTTTTTGAAAATCCAGGTCTTTTTTACACCTAACAGCACATTATTGCAAAACTTTTTATTTATAAAACAAAACAAAAAAAAAAAACATTAATATGTCTTTGAAAATTATAAAAAACAGGACATTTTGTTCCCTATTATACGTTCAATATGTTTGGTTCAGACAGAAACAATGCCCCCCGCCAACAGGTGCACACTACACACCCCCATGAGGCCGCATTCCACACCAGTGGCATTGCCAGTCAACAACTCTACAATCGCTCTGAGTGTTGTCAGCTGACTGAAAGCCGTTGTGTCAACGTATAGATATCAAAAAGGGGTGCCCAAACACCCCTTGCTACACCCTCTTAACGATGCAACTTATCCCCTAAGAGCAGAGGCAACTTCTGCTTTTTTGGCCTTCAACGCCGCTTTTTTCTCCCTTTTCTTGTCCTGTTTCTGTTGGGATATCGATGCTTTTGGATCACTCACAACTGGAGCAGTCAAATTTGTCGATTGCTCTAAAATCGGGGTAACCGTATTAATCATCTTTTTCAGTCTTTGAGTCGTATCTTTCAGATCTCTAAGGGCCTTTTTGGTCTTCGAAGTGGGTTTTTGACCCTCCAAGCCGAATATTTTCCCTTCCAGGTTCTTTGCCTCTTGCACAAGATAATTCTTCCAACCTTTTAATCCCGTCAACCACTGTGGATTTACAGAGATAAATTTCGCTCTCTTGGCTTTATTTCCTGCTTTTTTGATATAATTATTTAGGCCCTCAATGTTCTTTAAACTGGCCTCATTTTTGACACGACGATCCACCGCTTGAATCTCTGCAAGAACTGCAGAAGCGATGATCGCAGACTCATTGTTCTGCTGAACGCCTTTTTCCTTGACTTTTTTTACCGTAAGAACA
>VGCF01000021.1 GCA_016870135.1 Alphaproteobacteria bacterium | reverse complement strand
AAACGACAGAACATACCAAAAAAGTCCGTCCTGATTTATGGAAAAAGTACACCTCACAACTCACAGAATAAGGGGTCGCACGGTGATAATCCACCATCGTGGGCATGATTGCGCCAGACACCATGGTTCACACTTGACGTTGAGATTAACTTTTTTTAAATCAATTTTTGTAAAAATATTGATGTAAGCGTTAATAAAAAAATTATTAAAAAAAGGAGAAATAAAAAGAAAAAAACATCCATGTGTGCTTTGCTGGCATTCGTCTTCACAGGTCTTCAACCTCAGGCTCTGCCATTGGACACAACCATTACCATAGGCAATTTTTCATCAGCGATGAAAAAAATAAACCCTAAAATAACCGATGATGAAATTTACAGCGAGTACTTTAAGGTAGATGACAAATCTAAAACATGGACTGACCTGTTAAAACCCCTGGATCCAAAAGATATAGACGAGAGAAAAAAATAGTGAGCATAAAAGACGGTATTAGTCAAGTGAGCCGGACAGAGGCTGCAGCCGCAAACGTCGCTGACGGAGCAAAATACAACTTGTTGAAATTAAAGTCTTCATTCTCTAAATAACATCAGACATTCATTGTCTGGAAAAACAAAGCTTATAAATACGTTTTTAATATATGTATAAAAAAGGCCATAAAAATAATTGCCTTTGCCAATGGGTTTGGCCTGTGTGATGGTTAAAGCATTACCATTAACATGGGCGCACCCGAACTGCGTAAATTCCCACTTTATCTGCACCACCTTCTTTGGGGAAATCGCCGTCAGTTTCATGGTAAATCACACAGCGGACTGGGCGCTGAACACATTCCGCTGCAAGGTTTTCAGGTTGATTTAAAGCGATGGATGCTTGTTTGCGATTGCCCGGGGGCCTTGACACACCACAACTTGTGCATCTGGTGCCCAAAATCGCGTAAAATATTGACACCAGAAAGACTGTAAAAGGCACAGGGGGGGGAGCACTCCAATATTACATTTTTAATGTGATTACCGTACAATATAATATATAACATTGAATATTAAATATAAAATTATTGTTAATTTTAATAGCTTTTTTGATACGGCCGTTTAACATCAATGCTCAATCAAATAAAGACATACCCCATCCTCTTGGCCATAAAGAGAACGCCTATCTTTACCTTTTTGTGGGCTCTTTTTTAGACGAAACAGAGTTAGACGAAACAGAATGTTCAAAAAATGATCAAAAAGGCGTTCACAGACCCACAGCAACAGAGTTATTTCAAAAAGAAAAGCACTGCAATGAAGATGATTCAAGAAGAAAACCTCGTATTTCCGATATGAAATAGGGCGATAGGGCGTACATTTTGCAAGCCATGTTATTACAAAACAAAGCCTATGTTATGGTGACCCTTTATGGTCCAGATGGAGTTGGGATTACCTCTTGTACCAAAAAAATCCTACGGTGAAACTTCGGTCAAAGGGAGTCCTGAGACCATGACATTGGGGTTTTTGACACCCGAAATTCTTACGGGACCTAAAATGTATAGGTATAACAATGGAAAAACAGCTATGGCTGACTCCAAAATGTATACGTACAAAGAAAATGGAAAAACGTATACAGAATACATGATTGTTCTTTACATGGACGATGATCGGAAGGATAAAAACGATCTGACGAACGCAGACAAATCGTATTTTACCAACCAAGATCATTATAAGGAAAAAACCTCCGTATGTTTGGATACACAAGCTATATTGTCGATACCTCGATTTCTTCTGCCGATACCAGGAATTAGGGCTATGCAGCGACATGGGCAAAAGAGTGTTTCTTACAGGGGCATCTTTGACGCCCAAAACGCACCCCTGATGAATGACGGGTTAAACTGTGGAACCGGGATGGCGCAAGCAAAATACCCCTTTTTCATCTGAAAAAATTAACTTTCTCATCACTTTTTTTGATTAACATTTGAATTGAATACAATAACAGTAACAGAAAAGATGAATAAAATTTTAACTATTTTTCTGGCGCTCGGTGCCGTTGCCACAACACAGGCCGAACTGCATGACGATCACACAGTCAAGCACTTTGACCACTGTATGGACGCACTGGGTAAGAACTATGCGGATCTAGATGAAGGTCGCCGTCATCGTCATTGCGACAATGCTGTTGGCGTAAAGACATGGGGTGCGTTGAAAAGTGAAATGGAAGAGAAACGCCATAGAGAAGAAATCAGTAGGTACATGAAAACGCACGGTTGATTCCTGTCCAAACCCCTCTTATAACCGCTCTGATACCCCAGTTTTATAAGATCAGTACACTGGGGCATAAGTCATCTTGACCGCAAGATTAAAACAGCGTAACATGATGGATAACGGCCCGCTTGGCGGAATGGTAGACGCAGCAGACTTAAAATCTGCCGACAGTATCTGTCGTGCCAGTTCGAGTCTGGCAGCGGGCACGTTAACTGAATATTCTCAATCAATGAATCATATGGACGATTTAGGAGAAACGATACAGCGCATTCAAGAGGGTTTAACCTTCTTACGGGGGCATCTTTGACGCCCAAAACGCAACAAAAATTTTAGCACAATTGGACCTAGATATCGAGGATCCGGGACTGTGGGAAGACCCTAAAAAAGCAGGAATTTTGTTAAAACAACGAGAATATTTAAAAGATTCTGTGGATACGCAAAATCGCCTGGAAAGCACATTTTCTGATCAAAAAGAATTGTGGGATTTGGCGTCATCGGAAAACGATGAGTCTTTGAAAAAAGAGGTGTATGCCGATATCAAGGCGCTGGATAAACACGTGCAACAGGCCCGATTAGAGTTATTGTTTTCACAACCCGAAGACCGCCGCCCCTGTTTTTTATCCATTCAGGCAGGATCTGGTGGGACCGAAGCCCAAGACTGGGCCAGCATGTTATTGCGCATGTATACCCGTTGGGCAGAACAAAATAAGTATTCTGTGGAATTGTTGGAAGACAGCGCAGGCGAAGAAGCGGGATTAAAATCGGCTACTATCAAAATCAGTGGTCAAAAATTCCCTTATGGTTGGCTGCAGGGTGAAACAGGCGTTCACCGATTGGTGCGCATTTCTCCTTTTGATTCCAATGCCCGACGTCACACCAGTTTTGCATCCATTTCCGTCATGGCCGAATTAGACGACACGGCTGTTATCGAGATTTTGGACAAAGATTTGCGCATTGACACCTATCGCGCATCTGGCGCGGGTGGTCAACACGTGAATAAAACAGACAGCGCTGTACGCATCACCCACTTGCCCACAGGAATAGTCGTACAGTGTCAAAACGATCGATCGCAACATCGCAATCGTGCCATGGCTTTTGCCATGTTAAAGGCAAAATTGCACCAACTGTCCTTGCAACGACAAGAAGACGATATGGCCAAGGGGCGATCAGAAGAACATGGCATTACGTGGGGTCAACAAATTCGTTCCTATGTTTTGCAACCTTATCAAATGGTCAAAGATTTACGCACCGGAATAGAAGTCGGCAATCCCTATGGGGTTTTAGACGGCGAATTGGATGACTTTTTGCTGGGATTTTTGGCCAACAAGGCCTGTCCTGTACGGGATGACGAGGACTGAGTTCCCCCCAATGGGATGACGATGGGCCATGGTTTAGTCACGCGTGGTCCGCTCTCATAATGCCTATTGCCCCAAACGGCTCTTGTTGCTTAGACAGAGTGGCGTTGACCCCATTCTGTCCATGGCGGTACATGCGGGACAAAAAATCCATAAAAAGTATGCCCGATGTCTGAAATGGATCTTTACAGACGATATCAAATCATTGCATAATAAGTATGTATTGGGAAATAGTTTAGCGGTAGAACTCTCGGCTCTGGACCGAGCAACCTTGGTTCGAATCCAGGTTTCCCAGCCATGTTGTATGAATAAATGACAACACTGTTTCATTCCTTGCCACTTTTCGTGGTCTTTTGTCCAAAAGGAGAATTTATGTTTTACGAATGTATATTGCTCATTCGTCCGGATGTTTCTGCCAAGCATGTGGCCGAAGTCACCCGTACGATTGAAGGCATTATCGATAATAATGGCGGTCAAGTGATCGGCAGCGAATATTGGGGATTTAAAACCTTGGCCTATCGCATTGAAAAACGTGCAAAGGCCCATTACGTCTGTCTGGGATTTTCCTTGTCTTGCTTGGACCCCATTTACGCCCATTTAAAATTTCACAAGGACGTTTTGCGTCACTTGTTCATCAAAAAGCCAAAGGGATTATTGTTCCCAACGGTGCAAATGCAATCGTCTATGGGGGATTTAGAAAATCAGGAGATTCTTCCTGATCTTGTCCCAGAAGGAATAGACACCACCGAACACACAGGAGGCTAATCATGAGTCGTTTTAATGTAGAAGACATCGATATTGATTATAAGAATATCAAATTGCTGAAACGATGCTTGACCGAAAATGGCAAGATCATTCCGGCACGTTTAACCCGTTTAAATTGCTGTCAACAACGCCGCATGTCCATGGCCATTAAGCGTGCTCGATTTTTGGCACTGATTCCGTATACTGTCAGCTGATCTAGTGGTCATGATGGGTGGGTTATGACCAACCGCACCTCCATCATTCATGGCAAACTCAACCTAACAGCCTTGTTCTTCTCCCCCCAATGATGACGATAAAAACGCATGATACGGGGGATTTTCATGGGCACAAGGTGTCGTATTTGTTGCCCCCTTGTTGTGGTTAAAACAGACCGACCAGTTCCAGGTTGCACATTATAATGTTATGGGTTTGGTTTACGGGTTTTGTGCGCTATGGCCTGATTTAACGGGACTGATCCCCCGGCTGCATTCAAACCGGTGGTGGAGAAAAGAATCTGGGGCATAAACCGATATAAAGCCCACCACGTCCCTTTTCTATTCTGCCACAACACTGCGCTCTCTATTGATTCACCAATCATGATTTTCCCCAGCCTGTGACCAAGGAAATCTTTATTTTTCTGCGCACAAAAAATGCTTTTTTCTTCCCACCCAATCTGGCTACGTAAAGGAATATATTTGGAGAATGCACACCGAATGGTGAAAAGACCTTTTTTGCTCGCACATCCTCTTTTTAGAATACTCTTGCGCCCGTTGGCAGTGTTTTGTCTTAACTGCTAGAACCATTAGCAGTGTTTTACCCTAAGTGCCAACAGAATTATCTGCCGTTGGCAGTGTTTTTGGGCGATTGCCAGACCAATCTGCGCCCGTTGGCGCTTACTCATCTAAATTGCCAACAGGCGTCTCTGATGCCCCTTTTTTAATGCGATTCAGGTGTTTGCTGTGGGCACGCAAGGGGATCGATTTTTGTTCGACACGCGACAAAGCCAACGTTTCAGGCTCTACTGATTTTGTAATGATACTGCCCGCCCCAATGGTGGCATTTTTTCCCACATGAATGGGCGCAATAAACGTGGTCTGAGAGCCCACAAACACGCCGTCATCCAATCGAGTCATTTTCTTGGAATGCCCATCGTAATTGCATGTGATGACGCCCGCGCCAATATTGACATGATCCCCAATATCCGCATCACCGATATAACTGAGATGTTTAGCCTGGCTGTATTGCCCAAAAATGGCATTTTTTGTTTCCACAAAATTACCAATCTGACCAAAGGGGCCCAAAACAGTGCCTGCCCGGATGCGGGCAAAGGGCCCAATCGATGCATCATGCTGAATACAGCAATGTTCCAACACCGATCCCGAATAAATGGTAACATCGGATTCCAACACCACACCGGGGCCAAAACACACCATGGGGTGCACCACAACGCCAGGTGAAAACACCGTGTCATAGGATAAAAATGTGGTTTCCGGAGAAATCAAATAAGCCCCCTGATCAAAGGCTTTACCACGCAAACGTTCTTGCATGGCGCGCTCTGCCTGCATTAATTCTTGCCGAGTATTCACCCCCATAAAATGCTCCCATGGCCCTTGGCAATAGGTGGCACGGGACGCCAAACGCACCAAATCCGTTAAATATAACTCTCCTGTTATGGGGCTGGGCACCAATTGGGGGATGGCTTTTTGGGCAAAGTCTCCATCCATACACATGATGCCCGTGTGGCATAAATCAATGGCTTTTTCTGCATCTGTGGCATCTTTGCTCTCGACAATGCGCATCAAGCGGTCATTCTGTACACACAATCGGCCATATCCGTCGGCACACGGTGGACGCATTCCCATCACGGTGAGTGGTGCATCCTGGCTGTTGTCTAGCAAAGTAGACAAGTCAGATGGCGCAAGCAAAGGCATATCCCCCAACAAAACAATGATCTTTTTTGACGCCATTTCGGGGTCTTTGGTCATAATTTCATCCAGCGCCAATGCAAAAGCGTGCCCTGTGCCTCTGGGGTCTTTCTGAACGATTGTATGCACGTTTTCCCCAGCCAAGGCCCGGTCGACTTCTGGAGACACCACAACATATACGGCATTTTTTGCATATTTATGGGCAATATCCAGCACACCACACACCATGGGCCTGCCAGCAACGGGAAAAAGAACCTTAGAGGTTTTTAACCCCATACGCGATGATTTTCCAGCAGCCAGAATGACGATAATGATATCTTTTGAAAACGGGTTCACGACACAGTCTTTTTACGATTCTAGCGTCTATTTTACGTCTATTTTTCCTAAAAAACCATGGTTTTACGGCTTTTTTGTGTCAAGGTTGATGGCGTAACAAGTGATCCACACCCCTGTGGATAACTATGTGGATAACCCTGTGGATAACCTGTGGATAACTTTTGACTTATCCACACCGCTAGGGGGGGGTGTGGATAAAATGTGGATAACTTTACCCCACCCTGTGGATAACTTTTTCCATACGCTGCAAGGCTTTTTCGATGTTTTTTCAAAGTTATCCACAGATTTTATCCACTACAACTATTAACAACTCCTTATAGTTATATTATGATGGGCCTTACAGAATCAAAACGAAGTGACATGAGCAAGCATGTGCATCCTGATCACGACCAAAATGCTTTTGGTTTGATGAAGGGAAAACGAGGGATCATTTTGGGCGTCGCTAATGCCCATTCGCTGGCTTGGGGCATTGCAGAGCATTTATCCAGAAATGGGGCAGAGATTGCTTTTACTTACCCCTCTGAAATCATGAAAAAACGCGTGGAACCTTTGGCACAATCTATGGGTTCAGATTTGATTTTTCCTTGTGATGTCAGCCAAGAAGGCGATGTCGAGCGCACCTTTCAGACATTAAAACAGCATTGGCCAACGATTGATTTTGTGGTACATTCCATTTCCTTTTCTGATAAAAACGAATTGCGTGGTGATTTCCTGGACTTATCACGAGAAAACTTTTTGAATACCATGTTGGTGTCATGTTATTCCTTTATCGATGTGGCTAAACATGCCAAGCCCATGATGGCTCCAGGCGCCAGTATCGTCACGTTGAGTTATTATGGTGCGGAAAAAGTGATCCCCCATTACAACGCCATGGCACTGGCCAAATCCGCACTGGAAACATCGGTGCAATATGCCGCAGAAGATTTAGGAAAAAAAGGCATCAGAGTCAACACCCTGTCCTGTGGCCCCATCAAAACCTTGGCTGCATCCGGCATTGGTGATTTTCACTACATCCTGCAGTGGAACCAAAACAATGCTCCATTGCGACGCAGCATCACCCTGGATGATGTCGGAAAATCGGCCCTGTATATCCTCAGCGATTTGTCCAGTGGTGTAACGGGTGAAACCCTGCATGTGGATGCGGGATATCACGTCGTTGGCATGAAAGCCAAAGATGCCAAGGACATCGTTTTGGCTCCAAAGGATGGAGCAGACGCTGTGGCAAGGGCGTAACCGGTTATGAGGCTGTCTTTACCGGGATTCATAGGTGCATTAGAGCAAAAAAGCAAGTCCGCCTATGTTGTATACGGATCGAACAGCCTTTTAATCCAAGGGGTTTTGCAAGAGATTAATGCCAGTTTTTCTCATGCATCCATTGCCATAAATGATCTTGGGACTTATGCCAACGATCTAGACACTCCTTTGTTGTTTGGATCTAAGCCTTATGTGGTTCACGCAGAGGGAACCGTTCAGTGGCCCAAGGTTGGACCTATATTGCGCGCCTGGCCACGAAACCATGCTGTTGTGGTTCATGGGCCATCTATTCCATTACCGTGGTCCAAGAGCCCAGAAATCGCGATTCTGCCTTGTTATGATTTTACGCTAGACGATTCCAAGTTTATGATCGAACGGGCAGCCAAACGGGAAAATATCGTTTTAAATGGCCAGACCTTGCGTCTGTGTGCGGAATTAACCCAATCAGGGCAATGGCACAGCGTGATGTCTGTGTTGTCGTTGGCGGCTTTACACGATGGCACCCTGAACATCGATGATGTGGGTGATTTGTTTCCCCAATCTTGGGATGAGACGGCGTTGGTCATTTTGGACACGGGGCGTGCATCCTGTTGGAACGGTCCAGTGTCTGACCCCATCCCCATGATTCGTGCATGGCAACGCATGATGGTTCAATTGCTGCAGTACCAATGGTTTTTACCTCAGATGGGCTCAGAAAAAGCCATGACCGCTGTACGCCCCAGTGTCTTTTTTAAGCACAAAGCGCCCTTGATTAAGGCATCGCATGCCTGGTCAAAAAACCGCATTATTCGATGCTTGAGCCAATTGATGAGTGCGGAACTGGCTGTAAAGAAAAACCAGATCTCCATCGGCACATTATTGGATCGCTTGATGCGATTGTGTTGACTCTGTATCAAAGGTGGGATCAATGGTGATATCGCTGATGACACGCCGCACGGACATGGATTCGGCATGACCTAATACATTCTTCTTTTCGGACTCAGAACGCGCTGTTCCCAAAATGTACAGTATTTTGTGCGATGCCGTAATGTGATAATTTTGAGACGAAATGCGGGTGTCAAAAAACAAATGAGACTGCAACGATTGGCTGAGATACGTGTCATTTATCACACTGTCTGAACCTGACCCAATAATCAAGTGGTCCGCTAAATGGCGAATGTCTGCAAACGTTCCCAATACAGTCAATACGTTTTGTCGATCATTTTCGGTTTTAACATACCCCACCAGCATGACTCGCCCCTTTTGAATCAACAGGGTAATGGATCCAGAATATTTACCAGATAATGCCTTGATGATTTTAGCGTGTAAAACGGTGTCTTTGAAAAAACCAGAAACGCCTCGTTTTTGAATGGGGCTGGACAACAGAGACAGACTTTGGCACCCTGTCATGGGTAAAATGCCTATCAGAAGAACAACGTTTACAAAAAAAGAATAGGGATTCATGGTCTTTTCCAAGTGATGAAGAAACGGACAATTTACAATTAATCAACATAAGGCACGTATCATAGAATGAATGGTTTGAACATATGCTTTATTTATTGAAACGCCATGACAAACAGGATGATGCGGCTATTACGCAAATGATACCACAAATGACAGACAAAGAGGGTGTTTCTTGTAAAAAAAACCATCCTAAACCGCCAGATAACACCAGTCGAATGACACCAAGGGGCAACAGGGCAATGACATCAGCCCGTGCCAAGGCCATATGAGAACACATATGAGCACCGGCCGCCAAAAACCCCAGCGCTGCAAATTGCAACCATTGGTTAAGCGAGGGCGCCATCCACTGGTCATACCCCCTGAACCATTCAATTCCCAACCACCCCAATCCTGTCATCATCATTAACGATCGCGTTAAAACCACAGGTGGCGTGTGAGACAACAGCGATTTACTGATCAAATTGATGATCGCAAACAAAATCGTGGTCAACAGGGGGGCTAATGCCCAAGGGTCCAGACTCAGACCTTGGACGCTGTTGCCCACACTGATCAACGTTCCCCCTAAAAAAGCCAATAAAACCGCCAGAATTCTCCACAATGTCAATCGCTCTTTCAAAAAAATACGCGCACCAAGAATGGTGACAAAGGGACTTAGAAACCCCATGGATACCGTTTGCAGCAACGGCAGTCTTTGCATACTCACCACCCACAACCAGCTGCTTAATAGGGTCAAGGCTGCCCTGATCCAATACAATGGGTTTTTCCAATGATCAGGAGCCAATGGCGCCAGACTGTGTTGGGATAATGGGGCAGGCAAGGGGTGTATTTTGACAGAAAACAAACACAACAAGATGGCCGCAAATAAATTCTCGAAACAGGTAACCTGAGCCGGCGTCAAATGAATACTTTTTAACAGAACATTCATCAGAGAAAAAAACACGCATGATGCTATTTTGTACACAGCGCTCGATAGCGTTAAATCGATCACCAAGAAAACACCAATCAAAAGATCTTTTATCCATAACAAACAAACACAGGATGCGCAAGATACAGCGGATTTTTGTTAAAATTTTATTGATCGTTTTTTATGACAAATTGATTTGTGGAAAGTAGCAGTGAAAAAGTTAAAAATTATCGGTATTGTTGCGGTTTACTGTGGTTGGTCTGTGAAAGAAGGTGCCGCTTTTAATGATTTTAAAAATAAGATAAGATTTGAGAAGTTTGGGTACAAGGTAAGCCATGTCGCCAGGAGAACGCATCCGCATGTTGCGGATTATTTTAGGCATTTCGAGGGAAGATTTTTGTAAAAAATACTGTATTAATTTCAATACGTTGACATCCATTGAACTGGATCGTTTGAAGATTTCCGCCAAACAGTTGGGCAAAATTATTGATGCTTTTGTCAAAGAAGGACTGTATATTGGGGCTCTTTGGATTATGGAGGCCAAAGGTACACCTCCGACACGCATGTTGCCGGTCAATGCAGCGTCGCAAGATGATTTTTTGGAAAGATGGGCCCGATTTTTTGAGGATAATGGAAATACCGTTATTCATCAAATCAAGAGCGACCACATGGAGCCATTTTATTCGCGCGATGACTTGGTCGGTGGCGCTTGGAACTCTGCTCCACATACTTTGTTGGGAAAACGATGCATTGTTCAGCATAATCAGCATGTTCATTTAGGGGTTTTGTTTCACCACAAGGATGTATTTTCCGTCGTTCCGTCCAACCCGCAAAGCCATCATGCCAATGTGTTATTTCCCATAGCCAGCGTGCGTATTGCAGAGGTTTTGTGGCACATCCGAAAAAAATCCTATCAAATTCCAGAAATCTCCACTTTTAACTTGTTTGTCTGATGGGCTGTCAAATACGGGGTCAGCGTTGACTTTTTCTGACGTCAAACCCTATGATGGTGGATAACTTGTGCGTATTTTTGATAACAGGAGCACTGTAATGCAGGACAAAAAAAATCGAAGTGTGTATTACCATACAAGGGGTTCTGACGTAAAGCAAACATTTGGAATGGCGTTGGCCTGTGTTTTGGCCCTGGGGTCAGCGGGATGTACAGCAGAATCTACGGGACAATTGGTGGGCGGTTCAGTCGGAGCATTGGTCGGATCACAAATTGGGGGTGGAACAGGAAATGTGATCGCCACGGTCATTGGTGGTGTTGCCGGTGTGGCACTGGGCGGCATGTTGGGGAAAAAGTTTGATGACAATGCCAAGAAAAAGGCAGAACTGGCCGCACAAAAAGCCGCACAAACAGGTGAATGCTCTTGTTGGTCTTCCGGAGGCGCCTGTGGAAAATGGAGTCCTGGACCCATTCAATATGGACCACAAAACCAGTGTTATCGTCAATTAACCTGTTTAGCCACAGATCCTGATGGAAAAGCTGTTACCTTAAAGGTTAATGCTGTAAAAGGATCAGACGGTCATTGGCATATCGCGCAATAAGATCCTCTGGCACTAGGGGCCGATACCATCGGTGGCATCCATCGATCATACAAGACAATGGAGCAAGTCATCACAGTGGTGTTGGTGGGCCCCATGTGGCTGGCTCTTGGTTTTCTGGTCTTTTTTAGGGTATCATTAAGAAAAAACTCTTGATTTTGTGAAAAAGCAGCCAGTCTCTTGGATCCTGTTTGCAACCTCTTTAAAAGAACACGTTTTTTCTGGTCCACGGTGGGTTGCGATTCTGGGGGCCGTCAGCATGATTGTGGCTGCCCTGTCCACAGCGGCATTAACCCAGTGGGTTAAACCGGTCATCGACGATATTTTTGTTGGACATCAGGCCGATCGTTTACTTGTGGTCAGTTTTGGGGTGTTTTTCATCTTTTTCTTGCGTGGTGCATCCGAATACATCAGCCAGCGCTGTACCGATTTTATGGGCGAGCGATTAACGCGATTCCTGCAATCCCGTTTATTTTCCCATGTTGTGGCTATGAATGTGGATTTTTTTCGCACCCACCACGAAGGGGTGATGATGTCCTTATTGACTTATGATGTGCAAGTGATTCGCAAGGTAGTGATTGAAACCATGGTGACATTGTTCAAACAATCGCTGATGGTAATTTTTTTGTCCATAACCATGGTACAAAGCAGCTTTACCATGGTATGGATCGTGTTGTGGTTGTTGCCCATCACAGGATTACTGTTGCGATATTGCCAGACCAGAGCGCGAGATTTTGGCAGCAAAGTGGCCACACAAACGTCAGAATTAAGTGTGTTTTTTCAGCAAGTTTTTCAAAATATTGTGCTGGTCAAGACCAGCAATACAGAGTTAAAAGAACGACATCGTATGAATCAGCGCATAGGGGAATTGTGGGTGCAAAGCACGGCGTTTTCCAAAGTTCACAGCGCCATTCATCCTGTGATGGATATTGTGGCAGGTATTTCCATTGCTGTGGGTATTTTTTTTGTGGGTCAAGAGGTGATTGCGGGTGAAAAAACGGTGGGTTCCTTTTTTACTTTTGTCACAGCCCTGGTGTTTATTTATCCACCCATTAAAAATGTGGTTTCCTTGAATACAAAATTACAAGAAGGCCTGGTATCGGCCCAACGTATTTCTGATGTTTTGGCCATGCCGGTGGAGTCGTCTGTCGGGCCTTTGGATTCGTTGGATTGGGGGACAGTAACCCCATTCAAGAATCCGGTTGTTAAGGAACAACAGCCTGCGGAATGGGGCCGTACACAGGTGAACTCTTTCACAAACGCGCCCTATTCAACAGAGCTCACCAACAGTCAGACACAGGGGCAGACAGAAAGCAACCCAACCCAAGATTCCAAACACGAGGCATTGGGGCAGGATGATTGGGTCTTTGAGAAGGTGACCTTTTCCTATCCAGGATCGCCAGAATCTGTGTTGCACAATTTTTCATGTCGGTTTTTTGGCGGAAAGAAAATGGCGCTGGTGGGAAACAGTGGTGCAGGAAAAACAACGCTGTTTTACTTGCTGTTACGTCTCTATCAACCTGAAATGGGGCGCATTTTAATTGGAAATCAGGATTTACAAGATTTTTCCCTGGAATATTGGCGGCAAAATGTGGCGTTTGTGGGGCAAGAAATGGCCTTGTTTTCGGATACTGTGGCGGCCAATATTGCCTATGGCATGACGGCCACACCTGATCAAATTGCTCATGCAGCCAGCATGGCGTACGCGGACGAATTCATTGATGCCTTGCCCAAAGGATACGATACCATGATTGGTACCCGTGGGTTAATGTTATCGGGTGGACAGCGCCAACGTTTGGCGCTGGCTCGGGCATTTTTACGCAACAGCCCCATTGTGTTGTTGGATGAAGCCACTTCGGCACTTGATGCCACATCGGAAAAAAAGATCAA
>VGCF01000020.1 GCA_016870135.1 Alphaproteobacteria bacterium | reverse complement strand
TTGCCGTGAATTCAGAAGGGGGGGTGAGAGAATGATTTAAAGTTTTTAGGGGTTTTTTGGGTTCAGCCCCTTGACTTGGTTTGGGGTTGAATTATAATGAATAAGAAATTTTTTATGCGCAATATATGGCACGTATAGCCGGTGTAAACATTCCTAGCGACAAACCGTTGTTCGCTTCTTTGCAGTATATTTATGGCATTGGTCTTCCCAAAGCCTTGGAAATTTGTGCAAAGACGTCCATTGATAAGATGCGTCGTGTTTTTACGTTAACAGAAAAAGAAGTCCTCACTATCCGAGAGCTCATCGATTCTGAATATCAGGTTGAAGGAGATCTAAGAAGAGAAGTCGGGATGAGTAAGAAGCGTTTGATGGATCTGGGGTGTTACCGCGGATTACGTCACAGAAGAAATCTCCCTGTTCGTGGTCAGAGAACCCACAGCAATGCCAGGACCCGTCGCGGACGTGCAAAGGCCATTGCTGGAAAGAAAGGATAACTAATTTATGGCAAGAGTTGTTGCTCAGAGAAAGCGTCAGAAAAAAAATATTACCTCTGCTGTGGCGTGCGTAAATTCGACGTTTAATAATACTGTCATCACCATCAGTGATGTGCAGGGAAATGTTTTGGCTTGGTCGTCTGCTGGTGTGGCCGGATTTTCGGGTTCACGTCAATCGACACCGTATGCTGCTCAGTTGGCTGCCGAGGATGTGGCTAAAAAAGCCCAGATTCATGGTGTTAAAAATCTAGAGGTCTTATTAAAAGGTCCAGGAAACGGTCGAGAGGCTGCGGTTCGGTCTTTGTATAGTTCAGGTTTTACCATCACACTGATTAGTGATGTTACGCCTGTGGCCCATAATGGATGTCGCCCTCCTAAAAGACGGCGTAACTAATGCTAAACCAGACCACTTTTGTTCCAAAGAGTTGGGATCAATTGATCCGACCCTATAAAATTTCATATGAAAAAATGTCGACCACAGAGTGTTTAGAGACAATAGTGGTTGAGCCTTTAGAGCGTGGTTTTGGCGTTACGTTGGGGAATGCGTTGCGTCGTGTTCTGATGTCATCTATTCAGGGGTGTGCTGTTACATCGGTGAAAATTGGCGGGGCTTTGTTAGAGTTTTCCAGTTTACAAGGTGTGGTAGAAGACGTAACCGATGTTATTTTAAATCTAAAAGTTTTGAAATTGCGGTTAAATTCGTCAGAAGACTCTAGGTCATTTATGTTGACAGCTCAGGGCCCTTGTGTGGTGACGGCCGGGATGATTCAGGGGGATTCTGTTTTAGACGTTTTGGATCCAAACCAGGTGATTTGCACTCTGTCCGATGGGGGCAGTTTGTCGATGGAAATGTGCATCAGTAAGGGAAAGGGGTATCTTCCTGCACCACAAAATTCCTTTACGGCCAAACAGATCGGGGAAATTTTCTTGGATGCCAAGTTTAGCCCTATTCAAAGGGTGACCTTTGAGGTAGAGGATACCCGCGTTGGTCAATCCACGGATTACGATCGTTTGTTGTTAACGGTGGAAACCAATGGTGCGTTGACGCCTAGGGATGCTGTGAACGATGCCGCAATGATTTTGCACGACCAATTAAAATATTTCTTGTCGTCGGATGCTCAATTGGCGCAAAAAAACGTGTATGCCGTATCTGGTGGTACAGGGACGTCCACGTTTCCGCCTGTGTTGTTTAACTTGGTTGCCAATTTGGACTTGCCTGTACGGTGTTTGAATTGTTTGCGCAGCGCTCAGATTGTTTATGTTGGGGATTTGGTCAAGAAAACAAAAGATGATTTGTTAAAAACGCCTAATTTTGGAAAAAAGTCACTGGATGATATCGAAGATCTTTTGGCCGTTTTTAATTTAAAATTGGGGATGTCTTTTCCAGAGTGGCCCCCGAAAAATATAGAGAAACACCATATTGAACAGGAAGGTTAAGGATTATGAGACACCAATTAGAGCACAGAAAATTTAATAGAACAACCAATCAAAGAAAGGCTCTTTTGGCTGGTTTGGCTATTAACTTGGTTGAAAAAGAGCGTATCATCACCACATTGCCAAAAGCCAAGGAAATTCGTCCATTTCTTGAAAAATTAATTACAAAAGGGCGTAACGCCAATCCGGTTAAAGCCTTTCAAACCATTTATGGTGTTTTGAATAATAAAGAGGCGACGCTTAAGATTATTTCGGTGTTGACTCCCCGTACGGCTAATCGTAACGGTGGATATTTGCGTATTATCAAGGCGGGTTTTCGCTATGGTGATGCGGCACCATTAGCCGTGATTGAGTTTGTCGATCACGATGTTGCAGAGCAGGCCTGATCAAAAAGGGGAGATATTGTGGAACACAACTTTTATACCCTTTTAGGGGTTTCTTCGACGGCAACAGCTGCAGAAATCAAAAAAGCGTATCACAAAAAAGCACTGCAATATCACCCTGATAAAAACCCTGGGGATGCGGAGGCTGAGAAAAAGTTTAAAGAGGTCAACTTGGCCCATGAGGTTTTAAGTGACCCAAAAAAGAGGGAAGCCTATGACCGCGTGGGGCACTCTGCTTTTCAGAACCAGCAAGGTGGCGGTGGGTATGAGGGGTTTCATGGTTTTGGAGAAGGTGATTTTTCATCAATTTTTGAAGATCTTTTTTCAGACTTTGTGGGTGGCAGCCGTTCCAGATCTCCTCAATCGTCTCAAAAAGGGGGCGATTTACATTACCAAATTGCCGTTTCTCTGGAAGAAGCTTTTGCAGGCATTTCTACGGAAATTCAATTTCCAACCTATTCTTCCTGCGCGACTTGCCAAGGATCGGGTTCGAAATCAAAGGCAAAACCAAAAAATTGTGGGTCTTGTCGTGGCCGAGGCAGGGTGCATGTGCAAAGGGGATTATTTGCCATAGAAACAGAGTGTAAAGCCTGTTACGGCATGGGTAGCACCATTTCAGATCCATGTTCTGATTGCAAAGGGGAAGGGCGAACACGTGGGCAGAAAAAGCTGAGCATTTCTATTCCCGCTGGCATTCATGATCAATCTCAGATCAGAATGTCTGGAAAAGGAGAAACTGGAAAACGCGGCGGCACCAGTGGTGATTTGTATGTCCAAGTTCACATCAAGCCCCATGAATTATTTGAACGCAAAGACAACGATTTGTATTGCGATTATCCTGTATCCATGACGCTGGCTGCTTTGGGTGGGGATATCGATATTCCCTGTATTGACGGGCAAACCGTCACGGTTAAGATTCCAGAGGGCGCTCAGTATAATCAAAAAATTATTGTTCGTCACAAGGGTATGAGCCAGCTGAATCGTTCTCAACGCGGTGATTTATGTGTGATGGCCAAAATTTATATTCCCGTTCACTTAACAGCCAAGCAAAAAGTATCCTTACAGGATTTTCACGAAGAAGAAAAGAACAAAACCCACGAAGTCAAGGGTTTTTTCAGTAAAATCAAGAAATTTGTAAAAAACCTTTCCGTCTGTTTTTTAGGATAAGCTAAAGGATGCGTTTGATTTTTAATCCCCGTGGCCCGTCTGTGACCAGCCTAGATTTTGGGGCAGTCAGATAACAGCTTTTACTTTTTGTTCTGATGTTTTTAGCCTGTGTTTATACGTGCGCTAAGTTCTTCTTGGTTTTGGTACATATCTTGGGGCGGGCCTGTGTTTGTACCTGCGCTGCAATGGGCCTTTGGGTAAGAAGAGCGGTGAGGGAAGAGCCCCCCTTAGGTGCAGAGGTAAGTGAGACATATTACCCCTTGTTCAGCTGAAGGCAGCCTGTAGCGGAGTGTGTTAATACCTATATTCTATACATTTAATGAAATTGTTTTATATTCAAATAATCAAAAAAATGATAATCTCATAGCGGAACAATTTGATTTGGATATGCATCATGCAAAAGAATAAACGTACAAAAAGCAACCTAGGTCTTCCTCTGGAGTATCAAAAATTACCTCAGTATTTCGATGCAGGGAACATCAGCGATGATACGGTCGCAAAAAATGCCGTTATTGAAAAATTGTTGGGCACATATCAAGTCCATACAATCCTCGACCTAACATGTGGAACGGGATCACAAGTGTTTTTCTTAAATGAGCGTGGATACAAGGTAACAGGCGCAGATTTTAGCCCTGATTTGCTAAACATTGCAAGGGAGCGAGCACTTAGAGAAAAAATTGATCTTTCCTTTATCGATGGTGATATGCGCACACTAAAAGTGGGTCAATTTGATGCCGTTATCACTATTTTTAATGCCATTGGTCATGTAACAAAATCGGATTTTGAAAAAACATTGTGCAATATCCACGAAAATTTAAATGATGGTGGCATTTACATCTTCGATATTTTTAATGTGAATGCTATGACCGATACAGTTGTTGCTGATTTTGCTTACCAGGTTCATAAAAAAGTAGGCGAATCTCAGCTTCTTTCAACGCAATGCTCTACCATTGATCGTGAACGAGGCATCCTTACCTCATATGATGTTTTATTGATTCAAAAAAATGCTGAGAAACCAGAGCGATTCTATAACACATTTTCCCTTCAAATCTATAGTGCGACTGAACTGCGCACCATGTTAGCAAAAAATGGTTTTGAAACCCTTGATCATTATGGCATGCAGGGTGAAACGTTTATACAGGATACCACACAAAGCATCCTGACTGTGGCGAGAAAGCAGTGATATGGATATCACTCTAAAAAATTATGCTAATGACTGTTATGATCAGTTACTCTCTGTTGACCGGTATAGCGGAGGAGAATGGTTTTGGTATCGATTCTGTATTCATGACCAGTTGCAGTGGAAAGAAGCGATCAATGAACAAACCTTTTCACGCCTTAATGCATTTCCAGATTAGATTACAGAACGATGTTCTTGGTCATCCTTTCCAAAAAAGATTCCAGATGATGAAATCAAAAGGTTGCCAAGGAATTATGCTGCAATGAGTGAGGGGGGGTATAATGACCTAAAATCATCGATTGTCCCATCATGAAAATCCTCAGTGCTCAGTCGTTTTATTGTGTGAGACATGGCGAAACGGATTGGAATATTCAACATAAAGCCATGGGCAGCCAAGACATTGAGCTGAATGATCGCGGCATTCTGCAGGCACATCAGGCTGCCTTGTTGCTGAACAATGAACCGATTGCCACCATTGTGACTTCTCCGTTACGCAGAGCGCGCCAAACGGCCGATAAGATTGCCCAATATATGGATGCATTTGTTTTGGAAAATCCAGGGTTATCAGAGGCCTGCTGGGGCGAAAAAGAGAGCCAACCCATAGAGAATGGTTCGTGGATTAATGATTGGATGGGGGGATATCCTATCCCTGGATCAGAAAAATACACTGATTTTGTCAACAGAATCAAAAACACACTGGATCATGTGCTGGATCCGACCTTGGGGTGTGCAGGCCCTATTTTAATGGTATCCCATGGTTTTGTGTATTCCGTCATTCAGAATGTTTTACGATTACCGATCATGGATATTCCCAATGCTGAACCTGTATATCTGGTGGCACCTGCAAACCCAACGCATCCATGGCGTGTGTACCCCTTGCGCCAAGACGGCCTATAGAAAAGAGGCCCCCCTCCTCATCAGTCATCAGACCATGCCTCTGCTGGGAACACCGCCGATTCCCCGATGGGGTCATTGGGAAAAGCGCACCTGACAAGAGGTTATGTTGCACAATCAGGTCTTTTCTAATATTATGAATAAAATATAAACAGGTGGGCGTACGTGAAGAAATTAGCAGTTCTGTGGTGGGTATTATTATCATCAGCCGTTTTGTTTTTGTGTTATCCGGTGGGATATTTTTTGCTTGATTCATGCCAACTAGCCAAGGAATTCCCCTTTTCCATCACAGGAGGCGAAGGAGTTGGGGCCTATATCATTAATTTAGATCGATCAAAAGCACGCTATGAATCCATCAAACCCTATGTTGACCAATTGGAATTACCCACAGAGCGTATAGAGGCCGTGGATGGGTCAACGCTGTCAGAAGAAGAACTCAAAGAAAAGGTTGATCTAGAAACCTGCAGACTATTCTTGGGGCATACGCCTAAACGTGGTACCATCGGATGTTCGTTGAGTCATATCAAAGTTTGGCAAACATTTTTAAAATCAAATTATAAGTACGCGCTTGTGTTTGAAGATGACGTCAGTTTTAAACCAAAAAAACTGCAGGTTGTCATAGAGGACGTCTTAAAAAACAGTAACCTTTGGGATATCGTCAATTTTGAACTCCATTGCAATCGTCGAATGCCCGTGTGCATTAAAACCCTGATCCATAATCATGAACTGTGTCTTTATTTATCAAAATCAACCCATACGGGGTGTTATATGATCAACAGAAAGGCCGCCAAACATTTGCTGGAAAAAGCTTTGCCCATTAAAATGCCTGTGGATCATTATTTTACACGATCTTGGGAACTGGGTGTTCGTTATACTGGGGTGGAAAACCCCACGTTGGTGCATCAAACGTATGGGGATTCAGATATTAATCAAACAAAAAACATGTCGGACGACACCATCAGTCACTGGATTGTGTTCAAGAGCAGTATATGCGCCACACAAACCAGCATTATTCGATTTTTGTACAATTTGAAAGAATACTTACTTGGTTCGCGTTAAAGATGATTGGATCGCATGGAATCCATTTTCAATGGCGTTACTCATAAGGGGGGGGCTTGGCCCTCACATCACTTGGCCTGCACGTCAGACTGAACCGCATGAATGAGGGAGCGCAGACCTCCCCATTCCACAAACGAGAAAAGAATGAGTCTACAACACTATATAAGATTAATCCTCTGGGTCATGGTACTCATTCTTTTGGGTTCAGGTATGGGTGTATGGACGGGCAGTGATGCTTCCTTGTGGTATAACGGGTTAAATCGGTCGGTTTTGACGCCCCCCAGTGTTGTATTTCCTGTGGTTTGGACAGTATTGTATGCCCTAATAGGGGTGTGCGGATGGTTGATTTGGCGGGGAACGTTTCGAACACAAAAAATCGTAAAAATGGTGTACATGCTGCAGCTGGTTTTAAACTGGATGTGGACGCCACTGTTTTTCCATTATCACTGGGTTGGTGGGGCACTGGCAGTGGCGATCATGTTGGCTTTTACGATCGGAATAGTGATGGTTCTGGCACCAAGACTGGTGTCTGTTTTGATGGCTCCCTATTTGGGGTGGGTTTTATTTGCGGTTTATCTGAATGTTTACATATGGTGGTATAATTAGGTGTCATTTGAGATGAATCGGGCGCATGACCATCTGAGACTCCCCCATTGCAGTCGTCTGGGATATACCCGACGTCTTTATCCCCATCATCTCTATATCCACCTGTTGTTTCCATTATGGTCATTCCACTCGTCAATGAATAAACATGGCGCGCCATCCCTTCACATACCCTTCATACAAATGTTGAGATTACATGGATTCGATGTGATGGGCCATAATGGTGTGGGGTAAAAATCCTAAAATACTCTCGCCTGCATGAACACGCTGCTCTTGACGAACCAACAGACAAGAGTCAAGAGGTATATATAAATCCACACGGCTGCCGAAACAAATCAAGCCATAATATTGGCCCAATTCTATGGTTTGACCCACATCGAATTCACAAATGATACGCCGAGCCAAAAACCCTGCAATCTGAGTACAGACCACCGTATTCCCCGTTTGTGTTTTTAAAATCAGACTGAGGCGTTCGTTGTCAATGCGCGTATCGGTGGTGGCAACGTGATGAAAGGCACCTTTACGGTATACTTTTTCCACGATTTCCCCAGCAACGGGGCTGCGATTTAGGTGGGCATTCCAAGGGGACAAGAAAATCCCAATTTTTGTCCATGATAATTCTGGTGACAGGCCCAGCTCTTCTGGTGGGGCTTGCTGACTGATTTCCACAATGACGCCATCGGCTGGACTGACAATTCCTCCTGGTAAATCCGATATGGTGCGGGCTGGATCACGAAAAAAGAACAGCATAAACAGGGTGCTGCACAGCCCCAGCGTGACCATAAACCACCCCAAATTCAACCAAGAAAACAGCAAAGTCGCGGCCAAGGTGCTGCATAAAAAGGGCCAACACTTGGGGTGAATGCGTGTGGAAAACATAATATCAAACATTTTACGACTGATCATGGGGAAGGCTCCTTTTGGACTGTGTGTGGTGTGTGGCTCCACGCATGGGGTTTATCTAGACGATGCACGCGCCAACAAGCGAGGAATATGTTCGTTCGATTCCGTGGTTAATTGATTGATCAACCCTTCGTAAACCTGGTTCCATAATTCTTTGCGTTGGGCCAACGTGTAATGTTCTGGCACATATTGTTCATAACGAATGGTAAAATCTGTTTTTCCCATAGATTCCCCGTTGGGGGCGGTTAATTCGCACGACACCATCATGCTGGCTTTGTAGATATCGCTGTTTGGAATGGCTGTCCAGCGATGCGATGTGGGGCAAACCAGAACCTGTTCTTTAATATCTACCTTGTTGATGCCAATGGTCATGCGTGGACGCCCCCCAATCACTTCCCAATGTTCCTTGGCCCATTGTTTTAACATCACAGAAAGGGGAACGGCAATCAGAGGATTGTCCTCATGCACACAAGGAGAAATAATGACGTCTATCTGAGACACGGCGATGGGCACCTTTGGCATTTGAATATAGGTTAACCCTGATGATGTTGGAATGCTGGGTTTGCAGCCACTGATCACAATCAGGGCAAAAACAGACAGGAGCAGGGAATAATTCATGAGACATCCTGTAAAGGTAAAAAAGTGTTTTCCAACCATTTCACGTGATAATGACCCGATTTGACATCGCAATGCCCACACAATTTTTGATGCAAGGGCAACAGCGTATCCACCCCCGTAATGACGTACTCGTTTAAGGCATGGCGTAATCGGGCTAAACATTCATCTCGATCTTGACCATGAACGATGAGTTTTGAAATCAAACTGTCGTAATACGGCGGGATTCGGTATCCTGCAAACAACGCACTGTCCACCCTGACAAAGGGACCACCGGGTGCCAAATAACTTTCAACCATCCCAGGAGACGGACAAAAGGTCACGCTGTTTTCTGCATTGATGCGGCATTCGATGGCGTGTCCCCGTAATTCTACATCGTGTTGCTGAAAGGACAGGGCATATCCCTGGGCCACACGGATTTGCTCTTTTACTAGATCCAACCCTGTAATCATTTCCGTGACCGGATGTTCCACCTGAATGCGGGTGTTCATTTCAATGAAATAAAACTGGCCATCTTCGTACAAAAATTCTAACGTCCCCAAACTAGAGTAATCAAACAGTTTCATGGCTGTGACACATATATCCATCATGCGGAACCGTTCTTGTGGGGATAAGGCGCTGCTGGGGGCTTCTTCCCATATTTTCTGATGATTGCGTTGAATAGAGCATTCTCGATCACCCAAACACACCACATGGCCATGCAAATCGCCCAAAATTTGAAATTCAATGTGCCGAGGACGCTGCAGGAATTTTTCCAGATACATGCCTGCATACCCAAAACTGGCCATGGCTTCGGCTTGGGCTTGGGGAAATAATTCAACCATTTCCGCATCATTCCAAATCACACGCATGCCTTTACCCCCACCGCCGGCTGTGGCTTTTAACAGCACAGGATAGCCCACATGTTTTCCCAAATACCTGGCATGATCCAGGGATTCTAACTCGCCATCGGAACCCGTAATCACTTGCAGACCCAGATGAATGGCCGTTTGTTTGGCCACCACTTTTTGCCCCATGGTACGAATGTGATGGGGTTTTGGCCCAATAAAACACATGCCGTGGGCCATCACCATTTCAGCAAAATTAGCATTTTCGGATAAAAATCCAAATCCGGGATGGATGGCATCGGCATTGGTGACTTCGGCTGCGCTTAAAATAGCCGGAATATTTAAATAACTTTGCAATCCTGGGGGTGGCCCAATGCAGACACTCTCGTCTGCTAAACGCACGTGCATGGCTTCGGCATCGGCTGTGGAATGAACGGCCACTGTTTTCAGGCCAAGTTCTTGGCACGCCCTTAAAATACGCAGAGCGATTTCTCCGCGATTGGCAATCAGCACCTTGGAAATCGGGTGTGTTTTGATGAGTTCTGACATGAAAAAGATTGAAATGGATAAAAAGTAACCCTGTTTATTCTATCATCGACCCCCCTCAGATAGAAGGGGGCATATAGCGGGACAAAACCTATGGTGGCCTGATACAGTCAAACAGGTATCGCCTGATGGTTTCATGTGCACTTGTAAAAACCGCTCGGCATCCATGGCGGCCATACACCCTTGTCCGGCTGCGGTTACGGCTTGACGATACACATGATCTTGGACATCGCCTGCGACAAAAATACCGGGTATGGATGTGTGCGATGTTCCTGGTGTGCTGAGCAAGTATCCATCAGAATCGGTGGGCAAAGCCTGTTGAAATACACCTGTGTTCGGACTGTGTCCAATGGCCACAAAAAGACCATCCATAGGCAAAGTGGCTTGGTCCTGGTTCAGGGTGTTTTCCACCACAATGCCAGTGACTGTTCCTGGCAGGGCAGGGTTGTTTTCTTGGGTTGTCCCCAAAACTTGCACGACTTTGTGATTCCACAGCAATCGTAATTTTGGAATATCAAACAGTCTTTGCTGCAACACTTTATCTGCACGTAACGCATCACGGCGATGGATTAATGTGACGGTTTTGGCGTGCTGAGAAAGAAAAATAGCTTCTTCTGCCGCCGTATTTCCGCCACCAACAATGGCCACATCCTTGTCTTTGAAAAATCGACCATCGCACGTGGCACAAGACGATACACCATGACCACGATACAATGTTTCACTGTCCAAACCTAACCATTTGGTAGCCGCCCCCGTGCAAATGATGACGCTGTGGGCGTAATAGGTGCGGGCATCACCCATACATTGAAAGGGTCTGACGCTGAAGTCAACGGTATGGATGGTATCGTATTCGATTCTTGCCCCACAGGCCAGTGCCTGATCCCGGCATTGGTCCATCAACCATGGTCCTTGGATGGGTTCAGCAAATCCTGGAAAATTTTCAACCTCTGTGGTTAAGGTCAATTGTCCGCCGGGCTGCATGCCTGTGACCAGCACAGGATTTCGTCCATATCGGGCAAGATAAATGGCGGCTGTATATCCAGCAGGGCCAGCGCCAATGATTAGGGTGTTAAGGATGTCCTGGTTAGTGAGCACAGAAGGGGTTTCAACGGTCATGGAAAAGTTAAATTCAGGGGTATAGGCTAGATTGTTGTGCCATAGACTTGGCCCTGTCAATATCTGAACCATCTGGGCGGTGACATTCTGGAACAGAGGGCGGATATGCATCCAAAATATCTTAAAGGCGTCTAAAAAAGGTGCTTCCACCCCCCTTGTATTACAAATGAATGATCTGTTATGATTAGATCATGCCTCGGTGGCGGAATGGTAGACGCGGCGGTCTCAAAAACCGTTGTTCGCAAGGACTTGAGAGTTCGACTCTCTCCCGGGGTACGTTTTTTCAACGACCATTTCCCAATCACATTGCCAATCACATTGTTTAATATACTGTGAACATTATTCAACCATTCATTCGGATTATAAACCCTTGATTTCAAGAGTTGCCCCCATCCTTGATGCAAAACCCGTTTGGTTCTGGAAACCAAACACCCAACATCGCAGATCCCCAAGATAGGGTTATGGCAAGACATGAAGTCATAATGGGTATAAACTCAGGCTTTTTCCAGGGTTTCTCTTAATGCCGTAAACAGGGTTTGTTCCTTTTCTGACAGGGAAAAAATGCGTGCTGTCTTGACCACACGTTTGCGTGGCATTCTGGTGACAGGATTTTTTGTCCACTCTAAAATGGTTTTTTCCTGTAATGCAGGATATACTTTTGCCAATAAATGGGCATCCAGCAGGGCGCCATGTTGCGTTCTCTGTTTTAAATCCACATTAAATCGCCGACACAGCGAATCCAAACTGGCGGGCGCACCGGGAAATCGAGCCTTGGCCAATTTTAATGTATCCACAATGGGGTTAATCAGCACAGGGACGCAGGCTCTGGTTAATTCTGCGTTTAAAAACGTGACATCAAATTTGGCATTGTGAATGACCAGAGGGCTGTCTTGAATAAAATTTAAAAAATCTTGAACGATTTGATGAAACGTGGGGAATGGCCGTAAAAAGTCATGGCTTAATCCATGAACGGCAAAGGCTTCGGCCGGCATATCGCGCTCTGGATTGATGTATTGTTGAAATATTTTTCCGGTGGGGGACCCTGCAAACAGTTCGATGCACCCAATGTCCACAATGCGATGGCCAGAGGACGGAGAAAGACCCGTGGTTTCTGTGTCTAAAATGATTTCACGCATCTGGTGTCTTGGATTTTCTGTGTTACCTTTACCATGAAATAAAGCCTGAAAATATGCAATACGGGTAGGAGCATCAGCCCATTTTGTGGTATCATTTTTTTCATATTGACATAGGTCTGAGTTCGATATTTTGGATCAAACAATCACCAATTCCTCTATTCATTCATCCACTGATGAGGGGAGGCGTACTGGATCCGTTCCAAAAGCCATGTTTGTCTATCGCCCAGATTTGGATGGGTTAAGAGCTTTGGCTATTCTTTTGGTGATAGCAGATCATTATTTTAGCAGTTTTAATCTGTTTCGCGGTCAGTTGGGGGTGGATATTTTTTTTGTCATTTCCGGTTATTTGACCACCAGCATTGTATCCAAAGAATACGCCAATGGCACATTTTCGTTTACATCCTTTTATGCCCGTCGTGTTAAACGATTGTTTCCCATACTGATTGTCTGTTTTATGGTGGCATTGGTGGTGGGATGGTTTGTTCTGGATGCCAGCGGATTTCGTTTGTTGGGTGGAACGGTGGCGGCATCGGTTTCGGGCGTCATGAATCTGGTTTTGGCCTTGGGAATGGATTTTTTTCCCACCGACTCACGCATCATGCCCTTTGCTCATTTGTGGAGCTTGGCCCAGGAAGAACAATTTTACGTGATGATGCCCTTTGTGATGGTGGCCTCTAAACGCAATGCTGTTTTTCGAAAAATAATGATTCCGATTTTATTGATCTTGTGCGTCTTGTCGTGGCAATATTGGTATGAACACAAGGATATTTTTGGCCGAACTTATTATCATCCTGCAGCCCGATCCTGGGAACTGCTCAGCGGGGCTGTATTAGCATTATCGTGGGGACGGATAAAGGGCATCGGCATGGCATACAATACCGTGGCCCGTACATGGAGTGGATACAAAATACCGATTTTTTTACTGCGTATCATTGGTACCATGTTGATCGTTTTAGAGATGGGTTCCAGTGTACCCCTTTTGGCGTTGGGGGCGCTAAGCTGGATATGGTCTTGGTTTATTCTGAAACGTACTGATGCGGCAACATCAATCAGGCAGGTCCATAGCCATGGCCTGTGTACCGATTGGTCTGTGTCGTCTGCAAAACAGTTTTACAGTGCTATGACGGTTTTGGGTTGGTGTTTGATCCTTAGTGGTTTAAGCATGCCCCATGAAGTTCCCTTGTGTTTGGCCGCCATTTTATCCACCATTGGTATGGTTGTTCTGATCATTGGGGGCAGTGCCTTACCCGACCAGGGGCCTGTTGATCCGGGTCATACCCACCAGCCTGTACACAAAGGATGGTCGTACGCCTTTTTATCTTGTCCCGTGATGACTTATTTTGGACGCATCAGTTATGCCCTGTATGTCCTTCACTATCCCTTATACACCATGTGGATCATGTCTCGTGGCCATGGGGTGATGTGGGATAACGGATTGAAGACTTTTATGGTCTTGGCTTGTCTGGCTGTGACACCTGTAGTCTATCGGTATATCGAGGAACCCACCCGTCGTGCACCGTATGTGTGGCGTTGGGTTTGGGCCATGGCCGTGTGTGGGGTTTTGGGGTACATGGCAGCCTGTGGGTGGATGGTACCTGCGTAAATCCCCCATGCATCAACACTTACAGACTGAA
>VGCF01000019.1 GCA_016870135.1 Alphaproteobacteria bacterium | reverse complement strand
GTTTTGCCCTTTATTTTCAGATTTTTGATTTCTTTTTTTTTGATTAGCGATCCTGACACGCCTTTGAATCGTCTGTTCTTCATTTTTCTGCTGTTCCATACCCATAACAGGTACACATAATATTACCGAGACTAATGCGGAAAATAGTTGTGCTTTTTTGATTTTCACTTTTATTAAAAATAAGCAGTTGATCTGAAACTATAAAAGAATTTTTAGACCATGACAAGGGGTGGGATAAAAGCTTCAAAAAAAACGGCATGCACAGAATGGGTGCACCCCCCACAATCCAAAGATTTTGTTTGTAACTCTGTAAAACGAGCGCTGAAAAACATCTCGTGACATTGATACAGTGGTTCAACATTAAGATTCTGGGGATGCGTTTAAAAAACAGGCCAGGTTAGCCAAAACGGCTCCTGCGGCACCACGGACCAAATTATGGGATACTATGTTCATACGCAGGATAGATTCATCACGGCCCAGAGAAGAAGCACGAATGGGGCCAATATGTACGCGCATATCGTTATGGGATAAATCGCGCAAGGCTTGGGGCCGATCATCAGAAGAATACAAGTGGAATATAGGGTGCTTTTCATTAAAATCGAGGTACACATCAGCCACATCGCACACTGGCCGGTCCAACAGGATGTGCAGGGTGGCGGCATGACCGTACACCACGGGAACACGATGCACATTAACGGTGATGGGTGTGCACAGCGCCCGGTCTTCAGAGCCCAAAATTTTCTGTAATTCCACAACGATTTTTGGGGCCTCACCAGGTATATGCGGTATGGTATTACCCACAATATCCATGCTGGAAACGCCGGGATATCCCGCCCCGCTGATAGACTGTAATGTCACAATGCTGATGTGGCGCACGGGATGTTTGACCATAATGGGTGCCAAGGTACAGGCCAATGCTGTGGCGGAACAATTGGGGTTATTGACTCGTTTTCCTGGGGTTTTTTGCTGATGGATCAAGGACAAATGATGGGCATTGATTTCTGGGATCAGCAATGGAATTTCTGGCGACATGCGAAACGTCGATGCGTTGGAAAATACATGATGTCCCCTTTCTGCCCACAAAGGTTCATAGATTTCAGCCACATCGTGGGGTAAACAGGATAGCACATAGGGCGCAGAAATATCGTCCATGGTACAAAAACGCAAAGAGGACAGATTCTGTGGCATAAGCAACGCCTCTCGCCATGGGCAAGAGGACAAGGGTGCATTGGCTCTGGCATCAGATGCGGCTATTTCTGTAATGCGCATCCAGGGTAAATAGGTGGACAGTGCCAATACTTTTTGCCCTACGGTACCGCTTGCCCCCACCACAGCCACATCAATAGGGTCGGAATTTCTTGTATAAGGAATATAAAATGACATCAGATGGAATCCTTTACTGCGTGGGTTGAGGGGAGCCTTGGATGGCCAAAAGTTGTTTCCAAGGTATGGGTGCGATTGGGATTTGATTCACTCTGCATGGTGTTGTTCGATTCTATCCCATTGTGCTCTGGATGGATGCGGCCAAAGCGACGTTCTCTGCCTTGAAATTGGGCAATGGCTTGACCTAAATCGTCCGGTGTAAAATCTGGCCAATATTGGGGTAAAAATACCAATTCTGTATAGGCCAATTGCCATAACATAAAATTACTCAGGCGCATTTCACCGCCCGTACGAATCAACAGGTCTGGGTCCGGACAATCATTACTCCACAGGGCGGCTGCAAGATCATTTTGGCTCAAAGGTAATGCCTGGGTTTGCGTGTCTTGATGGCGCGCCAGCATTGTTTTTACAGCATGCACCAATTCGTCTCGTCCTCCATAATTCAGGGCCACTTGGAGAACCAAACGTGTATGATTTTTGGTTTTCGTTTCGATGGTTTCAATCATGCGTTGTAACCTGTTTGGCAATCTGCTGCGCTCTCCAATAACACGAACCTTCACCTTTTCTCGATCCAATTCGCCCATATAGGCGCGAAGATAGATTTGAAACAAACGCATCAGGGCGTTGACTTCTAGGGCGCTGCGGTGCCAATTTTCTGGGGAAAAGGCATACACGGTTAAATGGGTAATGCCATATTCTGGGCAAGAACGAATAATGCGAGTTAAGCTTTTTGCCCCCTGTTGATGGCCAAAAATCCTTGGTTTTCCCCTGTGGGTTGCCCATCGACCATTTCCATCCATGATCAGAGCAACATGAAAACTAGACACAGAAATCAGATTCGCTAACAGCCTTTATTGTTCTATATTAAGGCACTTAGGCCTATAAAATCCATACTTCTGATGGTTATTCTTGAAATAATGTCCTGGGTTGTATAGGCTGATTGTCTAGATCCGTATGAAATAAAAAGGAAACACTCGTGATGATTGAACCAAAATCAGGGGGCAATGCACGCCCAATCACTGTATTTTTACTGCATGGATATGGATCCTGTGGGGAAAATATGACTCATCTGGCCCAAGCTTTGTCTTTACCCAATGTTACTTTTGTGTGTCCAGATGGGCCAGAAGTATGCCAAGAATATCCGGCGGGTCGACAGTGGTTTTCATTGAAAGGCATTGATTGGGGATATTCCAACCTGCGCCAAGCGTGGGAAGTCATAGCCGATCCTTTAAGCAAAGCGGCGGCTGTGTTTCAGGATAAATTGTCGGATATCATTCACCATAACGAAGGGGATGTAGTCGTGGCTGGGTTTTCCCAAGGGGCCATGATGGCTTATGAGCTGGGATTTTTTTCCCCCTCCATAAAAGCCGTCATTGGATTATCTGGTGCATATTGCTTGAAAAAAGAACCCATTCATCACCCTGCTGTTTTATGGACGCACGCTCAAGATGATGAGGTTGTGCCATTACAATGGATGAAGGATTCGGATCGATTATTTGACCGATATGGTCTAGAGGCTAAGCACCACATCACCCCCCACGGTGGCCACAGCGTGACCGAAGATGCTTTGCGCATGGTGGCAAGATTTTTGATGGACATGACCTCTAATGATAGGGTTTTACTCCATTGAAGACCCCAACGTTGCATCCTGGCGATTGCTTGTGATGCATGGGCGTGCATAGAGTGGGGGCGTTATTACAGCTCTCTCTTTTCAAAAAACAACGCCCAGGTTAATCCGGCCGTGATGAAAAATGGTAACCAGAGTAAGAAAACAGGCCAGCTGTGGGTCAGCGGGATGCTGAAGGCATACAACCATTCCTTGACCAGATACATGGTTAAAACGCCCAGCAGACCAAAAATGGTTCCAAAAATTTTTGTACGGCGATCGCCGCCCATTAACAAGGATGGTGCCAAAAAAACCAGGGATAGTGACCAAAAAAAGTGACTGTACCAATAATGAATGCGGGCAGACAACAGAACTAATCCTTCTTGGTTTTTATCCATGGCCAAATAGGCATCGGCCAAAGATAATCCAAAGGGATGATCATCCGATCCCTCTAAAGGGGGTGGGTTTGACAGGGTGATACGAGTGAGCGGCAGTTTTTCCGGACAGCGATGGGGTGACATGGACCACACATCTGTACAGACCAAATCGTTGCCTTGGATGTGCAGTTTTTTACCGATGCTGTGATGGTGTAACATCGAGTTGTTGCGCATTTCCACAACATGGTACATAGGGCCATCAGGGGTGAAAAAGACATACCCATTTTTCGTCAATCCTTTTTGCCATGTTCTAGAAATCAGAGAAATCTTTTGTTGCAAAGGATTAAAAAATTTTTGCCCCATGGGAGCAATGACCCACAGATCCATCAGGCCCAATAGGACAACCCACATCAACGGTGTACGCAGAATATGCCAAGGAGACCGACCAATGCTGGATAAAGCATTCCATTCATTTCGGGCCATTAACGACCAGGTCCATCCAATCATGGTGATGAAAATAATAAACGGCAGTAATTTGTGCGCCGTAAAAGGCATTTTTACCAAAATGTTTGTATAGGGACCCGTAAGGGTCAACCATTCGAATATCCCAACCATGAACAGAGCGCCCAACTGAATGCTGAAAAATCGTGTCCAAAACAGGCGTGTTAAATACCGGAAAAAGATCATGGTCTATGCGTAAGGGTTAAAAACATGGGGTGTGAAAAAAGGCAGGGTATCGCTTATAAGCTTTTTCGTGTGCGTATCCAAAATACTATGCGTGCCATCACAGCGCACAGCACACTGATGCCTGCCATGGGTGACAAAATGCCACCATGCACCAGCAAAAAGACAAACATCACTCGCCATACCCAATGGGTGCTGTATAACATGGTTGGGGGAATCCATAACGCGTCCAGTAAGGGCAACAGGGGCCAAAATAATCGGTATTGCCATTCTTTTCTGTACTCACTGTTGGTGGGGTTGGTTAACGGATGTTTCAATAATGTGTCCAGCGATTGTTCCTGTGGCCGTAACTGTTTTGTGGGGTCTGATTTGGGAAAAGGGGCAGCATAATTTAATGTATACGTTTTAAAGTGGGCCAAATAGGGCGGTGCGTTAGAAGGAAAAACATGCATGCTCCCATTTTCAAAGCGCATGCGAAAACCCGATGAATGGGGGATAATATCAGCGTACTGACCGCATAAAACGAATTCATTTTTGGGATCGCGTTGATCGTGTAAAAAAACACCCTGTAACCGATATCGACTGGGTTGGTGATAAACGTACAGGGTGCGATCTTGAATGGAAAAAAACAGACCTGGCGTAATAAAGGATGGGTCAAATCTTTGGCGAATGTTCTGTTCATGTATACGCGATGTGCGGTGGGCGATTGTCCCCATGTGACAGGTTAATAGGTATAAAAACCCCGTCAGAAGAAGGGCAAGAAGCATCGTGGGTTGATTAAAAAACCATGGGGATACCCCACAAGAACGCATGACGTTAAACGCATGATCCTGATTGTATCGACGATAAGTCCATACTAGGGCCAAAGCAAACCCCCAAGAGGTCCCCATAACTAATGTGCGTGGCAAAAAGTGGCAAGACAGAAAAAAGACATCCAAAAAGGATAACCCTTGATACGCGATCATGGCACAATATCGCAACGATTGCACTAACCAGATAAGAAGTGATAAAATTCCTGCAGTACCCAGTGTTGTTGATAATAATGATCGGAAAAAACGCCTTTGAAAAAGGCCAAAACAGCCATAAAAGTGCGACGGGTATACAAGGGGCTGGGTCATGAAAAAATCGAACAACACGGCAAAGACCATTTTTTACTATATCGCCTTATTAGGCCTGATCACAACAACCCCGTGTCAGGGGAAAAGCGGCAAAAAAACGTTTAAAGGTCGGGAAAAAACCTCATCATCGGCATCCCATTTAGCGGCAAGAGGGCAACCCTCTTTGCGCAGTTTTTCTGTGGCTGTGGTGGGCAAGCAGGTGGTCACCGATCAGGATGTGAAGCGTCGACTGGCCATGGAGGCCCTTTTTTTACGTCGAGCCATTACGCCGAAAAATTATGCCAAAATGTATACCGATGCCGCTGTGGCGCTGGTTAACGAAGCACGACAAAATCAGGCACCGAACCTGTTGTTGGCTATGGCTAAAAAGAGTTTTCAAACCCAGGCCGTTTCTACCCTGTTGCCCGAAGAAATCAAAAAAGAGGTTGATGATCGCATCAGGGCCATGGCCAAAGGAAATGACATGACTCTGGATCAGTTTCGTTTACACCTGGGGCCCCATTACGATCCGTTTTATAAACGCCAAGAATCCATGATCACGTTTCAGCGATTCTTGCTGTTAAAATGGGGGAGCAGAGCCATGCGTAACATTGCGGATCATGCCATTGCCAAGGCCCGAAAAAAGTGGAAAGCCAAAGAAAATTCTGTGCAATACCGCGTTGGGGAAATTGTGATCTATAACCGCAGGAATGATGGATCTGATTATCAAAAAATTGTGGAGATTCAAGGGCTGTTACACACAGGAGACGTGGTTTTTTCTGAAATGGCGTATCAGGAATCGGATGCCAAAACAAACGAAAATGGTGGGGATTGCGGATGGAATGTGTTGGAATATTTTGATCGACCTGTTCAAGATTTTTTGCGTACGGCATCCATTGGGGATATCAGCCCCATTATTGCTCTGCCCACGGCGCGCAATCCTGAAAAGTGGGTTGTTGTCCTGTACAGGGATCAACGTCATCCAGAAGCGAACACACGGGATAAAGAAACAAAAGATCCCGGTGATGATTTTTTCAGAAACATTCTGTTTGGTACCGAATTGGAGCGTTTGTCCAAAATCGAAATGGAAGAGTTGAAAAAAAGCTATCCATCCACCCTGAATATCCCCAAAGATTTAACCATGCCATCTGACTTTAACGCTGTGATGACCCAGTCTAATCCATCAAGAGACTCTGAACCAGAAGCAGAAAACCCAGAAGAGCGCATAGGGTCTGCTGAACGTGAAACAGAGCAAGAGCAAAGCATTGAAGACGAATTAAACGCGTTGGCCTCTGTTGATACGGAAACCCAGGCCGATTCAGATCCTGAAACAGGTGCAGAGACGGTTAAAGACGGGGACGATGATGCGGTCGGTCATGAAACAGAGGCTGAGACCAGTGATGGGGCGGATGATGAGACCATCAACGCGGTGATGGCCCCCACCGATGCTTTTGGACAAAAACCATGGACTTTTGGGTAATAATCAGGGCGGATTTGGTACCTTTGGTGGATAAAACAGCTTAGGATGCTGATGGAGACGGGGTGGGGCGTCCAAAAAGACAAGGACTGTGTTCTGATGCAGGCTGATTCTATACCCTGATTCTACGCGCTAATTCCGTACCTTGATTCTGCGCCCCGATTCTGTACGCAGGCAGAGATGGGGGGTGATATACAGCCATTGTGTATTGCGGTGGCTGAAACGCACCATAAGTACAGGCATAGTCCGTGGTTTATCCCTGTTCCATATGGTGTAAAAACGCCTGTGGTTCTGGTGCAGAAATGGCATACTCTTGGTTGTGTAGTCGAAACGTCATCTGGGCACAATGTAACGCCAACAGACCATGGTCAGGGGTTCCATACACAGGATCGTTTAAAATGGGGTGACCCAACCAAGCCATATGTGCACGCAATTGATGCATTCGACCGGTTTTTGGTGACAAAGACACCAAAGTAATGGGGTTTTTGGCCTGGTCATGCCCTCGCCATTGGGGTTGAAATGTGGTGCGTGCCGACAGAGCATTTTCATGACTGGATATCTCCATACGTGCCCCGTTGCGTTCCAAAGATTGAGTGATAGTGCCACGGCGCATAATATGCCCATGCACCACGGCTGAATAGTTTTTTTGAATGTGCCGGTCTTGAAAAGCGCGGGTTAATTCTTGGGCACAATGTAAGGTTTTTGCCATTAACAACACACCACTGGTTTGAATGTCCAGGCGGTGCACCAGGCGAAGGGTGGATTGGGGGCGCCAGGATTTGACCAGATCGTCCATGTGTAATTTTTGCCCTGATCCCCCTTGGGATGCGATGCCTTGGGGCTTGTTAAAGGCAATGAGATGAGTATCTTCGTACAGCACCCATTGATCCACACGGTTTTGCCAGGTGGTGTTCAGGGCTTTTGCCGGACTGGGCTGTTCAAACAGGCTTAACCATCGTGGTTTATACCAAACATTGGCATAGGCTGACAGACGCTCTTTGGGGGAAACCTTGGACTGATCCAGGCGTATTTCCCCGCGACGAATGGCTTTTTGGATGCTGCCGTAAGGAATCCAGGGCCATTGATGATGAACCCACGTATCCAGGCGCATGGTTTTGGCCTCTGGGGTTATGCTTTCTTTTTGGAACAAAACGGGGTAGGGTAGGGATAAATATCATATAGAATAACATATTTTGCCATGATCAAGGCCAGTGTATCGCGTTATTTGATGGGTGTTGTTCTATTTTTAATAGGGGTGTTGGCCATAGCCTGCCTCGTCATTAAACCCAGTTTATTTATGACGAACCCTTATTTTAACGGATCAATTGCATCCATTTGGTTGCTTGGGGTGGGTATTGTGTGCGCATCATTGCTCTCGTTGCAGAGAGAGGAAGGCGTTTTTCATCAAAAACCTCATCGTATTTTAAAGATTTTACGTCCTCTGGTCACTCTGTACGAGCGGTGTCCCGATGCAAACCAAGCCATGGTGCAAGGGGCATTGGCCCAATGTTATCATGGTTGGAGTCAAGACTTCTTGCGCTACTTGGCTGGATCCCTGATTTTTTTGGGTCTTTTAGGCACATTGTGGGGCTTGTCTGAAACCATTGTGGGCATTTCCGACGTGATTGGTCACTTGCCTGCCCAAGATGCTGCCGAGGGGTTTTTAGAGACCTTGAAAACCCAGCTGCAATTGCCCTTGGCGGGCATGGGTGTGGCATTCAGCTCGTCATTGCTTGGGGTGGCGGGTACCTTAACCATGGGATTTTTGATTGTTCAGTTGGATCGAGCCAAGGAAGTCTTTTTTCAAAACGCCGAATGGTGGGCAAGCTCTCTTTTTCCATCTGGCTCCCAGACATCAGCGGGTACGGAGAAGGATATGGAATTGTCCTTGGCCCGATGGGCTGATGGCATAGAGCGTTTGGGGCGTTTACACATTAATGCAGAACAGAGGCAGACAGAGTGGTTGGATGCTGTTATTCGTTTGGGGGGGTATCACCAGGCTGCTTTGGATTGGATGAAGAGCCAGAGCCTGACCACCCAGCGATTGGTCGAAGAAAGTACGCACACGCGCCAAACTCTGGAGCGCATCGGCCAAGCCTTGCAGGATGTGGGCAAGAGCACCCAAGATATCCAGGCCTACTTGAGTAAAACCAGTGTGGTGACCCAAGAAATATTGCGCCATATGGCCGATCAGTCTTGGATTGATGTGATGCGAAAAGAGATGTCTGCTCAGCGCCGTTTTACACCAGGGGGGGGACAGAAACCCCATGGGGATGTTAAAAAATCATGAGAATAGACACCCTGTGGTACCGATCCATATGATGGCGATTCCTTCGTGGGGATGGGTGGTGGTGGATAAAGCGTCTGGGTGTACCTCTATGCACGTGACGCACCGCATCAAGCGTATTTTTAATCTGAAAAAAGCAGGTCATGCTGGGACCCTGGATCCCCTTGCCAGCGGGATTTTACCTGTGGCATTGGGTCTGGCCACCCCTTTGATTGGGTCTGTGATGAATTTTTCCAAAACGTACACGTTTCGCATTGCCTGGGGCCTGTCCACCGATACGGATGATGCGTGCGGAGAGATACAAAAAACGTGCCCAAAGCGTCCAACATGGAAACAATTGTCGGATGTTTTGCCCCTATTTTTGGGCGAGATTTGGCAAATTCCACCCATATATTGTGCAGCAAAAATTCAGGGGTTGCCAGCGTATACGCGCGCCAGACAGGGGGAAACAGTGCAATTAGAGCCAAGAAAAATACACATTGAGGCCTTAAAGATATTGAATCATACAGGTGATGTCACCGATTTTGAAATGACGTGCGGGACAGGAACCTATGTGCGCAGTGTGGCGCGTGATATGGCAGAGGTTTTAGGGCTGTCTGGGATGATTCTAAGATTGCGTCGCATTCGGGTGGGGCCCTTTGATTCTGGCAGGGTATTATCAGATCTAGAGCAATACAGCGAGGAGGAGTTGGGGGCCTGTGTTTTGCCGCCCCAGCATGTTTTGCAGAGTTCAGAGGGCGTTTGTGTCAATGAGCAGGAAAAATTGGATTTATGGAATGGAAAAAAAATTCCATTTTCTTTGCCTACCCCCCTAACACAAAGGCCGATAGCTTGCTATGATGGGTATGGATGCCTTGTGGCATTGGCTAATGTTTGTCAAGGGTGGCTAGCCCCTACCCGCTGTTTTATAGGAAAAATATGAATTCACTCATTCAAAAATTTCAAAAGAGTACCACAGATGTGGGTTCTTCTGCTGTTCAAGTCATTCATTTGACCGATCAAATCAAGTCAGTTGCCGATCATGTTAAGAAACATCCAAAAGATTTTCATTGTCGCGTTGGTTTGATGAGGGCTATTAATTTAAGAAAAAAGATGTTGGCCTATTTGCGCAAGCACGAAAATCAAACATACTTAGATTTAATCAAAGCACTGGGATTAAGGCATTGAGGTATGGTTGCGAATGTGTGGAGATCACCATTTGGGCTGTGGGGAGGATGCATGGCATTTAGCATCATCAATGCATTAAACAATCGTATATATAGTCACAGTCTGTGATGGTGTACGATACTTTAAAGATTTTTCTCTGTTCAGTCTTAAAATACAATAGGAATTTTACCGTATGTCTCATACCGCCACGCCCGAAAACCATCAGAACCATGCCAGCATGTTTCATATGATTCGAAAAGAAATGACCTGGGCCGGTCATCATTTAGCCCTAGAAACCGGGGTTATTGCCCGACAAGCTGCTGGATCTGTATTGGTTCATTATGGCAAAGCTCGTATTTTGTGTACTGTAACCGTGGCGCCTGAATCCAGTCATGTGGATTTTTTGCCTCTATCGGTTCATTATCTTGAAAAAGCCTTTGCAGCCGGACGCATTCCAGGTGGTTTTGTCAAAAGAGAAACCAAACCATCGGATCAAGAGATTTTGGTATCTCGATTGATTGATCGTGCTCTGCGCCCATTGTTTGCCCATGATTTTCATCACGAAGTCCAAGTGGTATGTACGGTGCTGAGTTACGATGAAGCCGTGGATGTGGCTTTGGCCAGCATGTTGGGGGCCAGCGCAGCTGTGTCCTTGGCAGGGTTGCCTTTTTCTGGGCCTGTAGCCGGTATTCGCATCGGGATATCGGATGATGGTTTTTTTGCAAACTCTGTTTTGTCAGAGGGTTCTGATTTGGATTTGATTATTGCTGGAACCACAGAAGGTATGGTGATGGTGGAGTGTGGGGCAAAAGAGCAAAGCGAATCTCAATTGGTCGATGCCTTGGAATACGGTCAGCTGGCGTTAAAAGATATCTTATCCTTTGTCAGTGGGTTTATTGCAGAGGCTGAGCCAAAGCCTTTTTCCTATTATTCTGATACGGCCCATCAGGCATTGTTGAGGGATCGCGTGATGTCAGAAGTGGGCGGTCAGTGGGATTCGGTTTGCGCCATCCAGACACGCAGCGAGAGAAACGTTGCGTTAAATGCTTTGCGTCATGAGGTCAAAGAGGCGTTAATTCATCATGGTTATACAGCCGAAGAGATCTCTTATGCGTTTCATAAAATATGGAGAGAATCCGCCAGAGCCTATATCTTGAAAAACAATGTGCGTTTGGATGGTCGTCAGTCGAATGATGTTCGTCCCATCGATTGTCAAACAGGTCTGTTACCTAGATCTCATGGCAGTGCATTGTTTACCCGCGGCGCAACCCAGGCATTGGTCACAGTGACCATGGGGGCACCCGATGACAGTCAGGTGGTGGACGGTTTGCGGGGATTGTCCAGGGATTCCTTTTTGCTGCATTACAACTTTCCATCCTATTCCGTAGGCGAAGCGGGGCGTGTGGGACCTCCTGGACGTCGCGAAATTGGTCATGGAAAATTGGCATGGCGGGCATTGCAGGCCGTTTTGCCTGAAACACGCTATACGTTGCGTGTGGTGTCTGAAATTACAGAATCTTATGGATCATCATCCATGGCGACCGTTTGCGGTGCGTCGCTGGCGTTAATGGATGCGGGAATCAAGTTGCGGGCACCCGTGGCGGGTATTGCCATGGGATTGGTGCAAGAGGGTGAAAAATCCATGATTTTATCGGACATTTCCGGATCCGAAGACAGCCTTGGGGATATGGACTTTAAGGTGGCGGGAACAGAGCACGGCATTACGGCATTGCAAATGGATCTGAAAGGTCAGGCCCTAAGCAGCGCCTTTATGAAAAAAGCTTTGGAGCAGGCACGAATCGGCAGAAAACACATTCTTGATACGATGCAATCCCAGAGTTTGAGTGTGGCTAGAGGAGCAATCAGTCCTCATGCGCCAGCCATGGGAACCATTCGCATTGCGGTGGATAAAATCCGAGATTTGATTGGTTCAGGTGGAAAAGTCATTCGCGAATTGTGCGAATCGACGGGTTCAAAAATTGATATTGGGGATGATGGGTTGGTTTCCGTATTTTCTACTGGATCCAAAGCTCTGAACACCACGCTTGATCGCATTAAAGGCATCACAGGTGTACCAGAGGCAGGCCAGATTTACGAAGGAACGGTGGTCAGTCTAAGAGAATTCGGGGCGTTTGTTAATTTTGGTTTTGCAAAAGATGGCATGGTTCACATCAGTGAAGTCGCCCCGAATCGTATCGAGGATATTCATCACGTTTTATCCGTAGGCGATAAAGTGTCGGTGAAATTATTAGAGATCGATTCAATGGGTCGATCAAAGTTAAGTATTAAACAGGTGTAAAACAAAGTGAGTAATATGAAAAACAATACAGGAACTCCCTTAATCGGTGAAGTTTATCAAGGAACAGTGGTGGGTCTTCAAAGATATGGCGCTTTTGTCAATTTTGGATTCGAGCAAGATGGGCTGGTCCCCATTAAAGAAATTTCCCATTCTCATATCGAGACTGTGGAATCCGTGTTGTCATTAAGACAGCCGGTTAGTGTCAAAGTTATTGGTTTCGACCAAAGAGGTTTCCCGAAATTGAGCATTAAAGCCGTTTCAGGGGGGTCGGATTCAGATCATCTTGGTGAATCACGCGGTTCATCTTTTCGCAAAACTCGGAGTGCAGGAAACATGGCTCAAAAACCAGTAGAAGGAACAGTATATAATGGTGTGGTTGTCAAGATCGTTGATTTTGGTGCCTTTATTGATTTTGGTTTTGGCCAAGACGGCATGGTCCACATCAGTCAAATCGCTCCTCATCGCATCCCAGATGTGCGCTCTGAGCTAGAGGAAAAACAGGCTGTTCGAGTGAAATTCATTGGATTTGATGATCGTGGTCGCATCAAGCTCAGCATCAAAGAAGCCATTGGCCATACTGCTGTGGATGGACCTTTGGCTGGTCAACCCAGATATTCTCGCGATGATTCTGCCCAATCCGGTCCACAACCTGTTATTGGTGAAACCTATGAGGGAACTGTGGTGAAAATTATTTCATCTGGTATATTTGTCAAGTTTGGTTTTGCAAAAGACGGTATGGTTCATGTCCGTGAAATTTCTGACGAGCATATTAACAACATCGAAGACGTTGTTAGTGTGGGCGATACGGTTACTGTCAAGGTCATTGGATTTGATGATCAGGGACGTACAAAGCTTAGCATCAAGCAAGTCGAATAGTTCTTTTCGACTGTTTTTTCCGGATCCTGGCTGGGTTCCGGTTAATTCTTTGGATCCAGGGTTGGCTTTTTTGCCCATCTTGGGTCCTTTTTTCATAGAGGCCTGTAGCACGGATTGAAGTGTTGGTCGTGCGGATGATTGGGCTGTCTGATTGACTTGGATATTTCCCCGGGCTGGGTTATCCTTCGGCCTGTATTAAGCAAAAGTATTTTTAGCAAGGCTCATATATCAGCATTTCCAAATATCTGACGCATTTTTTGGATCATTCTGATGTCCATTTTTTGAGACCCTGGACAAGAACAAAAAATTTAGACTGTAGCAAAGTTAGGCCATGGTAAAAATCTAGATTTTTTTATCAATGCACCATCAGATCATGCACGATTAGACAATGTTGCAGACAATGTGGAATCCAACAATCCGTTTGTAATGAGGATTGTTGTACCTGAAATACTCCATACACCCGATTATTGATGATTTCCCCGCCAGATAATCTGGGTGATGCGTAATCCAGATTATCTGTGAACCGTTATTTTTTTGAACGGGAAAAACAATTAACCTGCGACGGATACATCATGCTTGTCTGCATTGCTGTTTGCTGATGCTACAATCTGTTTCAACAGTGCATCGATATGGGCATCCAGTCTTTTTTCATCGGTTTCAACCGAGTTACTACTGTTCATTTTATGGGCCTCGTGACCTCTTTTTCTGGTGACAAAGCTTTTTGCTTTCCTCATGAATTTATTGATCGTTGGCCCTTCTACTAATTCAGGGTCCACCTCATTTTCACTAGCTCCAACAGTGTGAGCATTTTCCGCTGCCGCTTCCTCTTCCTCTTCCTCTTCCATTTCCGCTTCCATTTCCGCTTCTATTGCACTGTTGGTCATGTATTCAGCTGGAGCCGCTATTTCGCTATGGCTCGTGGAC
>VGCF01000018.1 GCA_016870135.1 Alphaproteobacteria bacterium | reverse complement strand
GGCATCAGCGTACAAGGACGCCATTGTGTGATTGTGGGGCGATCGCATTTGGTCGGACGCCCGTTGGCAAAAATACTGCTCGATCATCACGCCACCGTAACCATTGGCCACAGCCATACTACTGATGTGGCGTCTGTGACCCGTCAAGCTGATATTTTATTTGTGGCCACAGGGGCGCGACATTTGATTACCCCAGAATACGTGCACAGTCAGACCATTGTGGTGGATGTGGGCATTCATCGCACCGATCAAGGATTAACAGGCGACGTGCATCCCGATGTGTACGCGTGCGTACAATCGTACAGTCCAGTTCCGGGCGGCGTGGGCCCCATGACCGTGGCTGCATTAATGTGGAACACCCTAAAGGCTGCATTTTTACAACACGATGTGACCCTTTCGGACGAAGACCTGGGTCTCTGCTTGGCCAATTCAAAACCGTTTATTTTACAAAACCAGTGGTAACATTCGCCCTATTGTACCCCTATTGTCCTGTGTATGGTTCATTTACCATGGAATCACTGTATGGAAATCATTCCTTTTTGTCAGGCAACAGGTAGCACGGACACAGCACATCAATATACACCAGATCTTTTGAACCCTTTGACACTGTTGATGCATGGTGCGCAAGGATATTCAAAAGAACCATTATGTTGAGTGTGAATTCCCATATTGGATGGTTAGAATGCCATTTTTGTAATGTTTGTACAAAAGACCGCAGCTTCATCCAGTGGGGAATGCTCAACCCCCTTAAACATTCCTAAAGAAACTGGAAAATGGATTGTTTTTTATCATTTTTCCAGCCGCTGTATGAATCAACCATGTTCTGGCCCAAGATTGCCCCATCAGCTTTTGACCAACAGACCACCACCAAGGGGCATGCGATCCGCACAAGGCCCCCACCAAAGCAGACGTACCCCATTGCATAGACATGGTGCTTAGCCCCCAAGAATGGCGCAATGAATCCAGGCCCAACCCCCAATCCAGGCCTAACCGTCTGCGCTGGATTATATGGTCGACCAACACACGTCCATTGCGTAATCCTAAATTTAGTCCCTGTCCCGCAATGGGATGAATGGCGTGTGCGGCATCTCCGACCAGAACGGCCCGATGAAAGCATTTTTTTGAAACCCAATGGCCACCAACGTCGAATGTTCCGCTGACATCAGAAATGATGCTGTCCAGCCCCAAATCCGATTGAATCATGGATTGGATGGCATGGTGATCCCCAACCTGATGGGCTGGTCCGATCCAAATGCCTGCCCCTTTGCCATCATTCAAGGATAAAACGGCCAGCGATCCGTTGGGAAAAAAATGTTCGTACGACCATCCAGAGGGCACAGCGTTCAATCGAAACACATAGGCTTTTTGTCGAAAATCGAAACGCGCCACCACAGGATCAAAAAAAGCACGAACCCCCGAATGTGCTCCATCGGCCCCCACCACCAAAGGGGTTGCCATTCTTTGACCATCGGATAAATCCAATTGCCAAACACGTTGTTCGTCATGCCAAGACGCAATGGTTGCAGAGAAAAATCGATGGATTGGTTGACACAATGACCGACCTTGGCTGTGGAGAATGCCGCTGCTGATCACACCTGTTAAAAAGGGTTCATTCGCCTCTGATGCGTCCAAAATAATGGCATCATTTTGATTTTGACAAGATAAAGACAGGTGAGTAATGGGCAGATAGGACAAATCAAATCCCAGTTCTTTAAACCAAAACAGGATATCTGCGCCAAGGGCAAACCATTTAGACGATACGAGCTCAGAGGGTATGGGCTGATCGGGGCTCTGGTCCACAAGGGCCACAGAAAACCCAGCATGGTGCAACGCCACAGCCACAGCCATTCCCACTGTTCCAGCCCCCACCACCACCACATCGTAATCTTTTGGGGTTGGGATGGACACCCGATTGTGATGACTGGACGATCCGCCAGATTCTATTGTTTCAACCACAAGGACACCCACTCGTTGGTGTGTATCTCTTTTTCCAAAACCCAACCCAAGGAGCGATACACCTGTAAGACATCATCCATCTGAACCTGTAAAATACCGGATAACACCACATTGGATGCACCAGAAAAGGTGGGGGCCAAATCCATTAAAATGGGCCCATATACATTGGCCACAATGCAATCAAATTCATAACCTTGGGGCACACAGTGGTCATGCAAAAATTCTGTGGGATACCCATTCCTGTGGGCATGATCCCGTGCCACCACCAGGGCATCCCCATCGTTATCGATCCCCACCGTTGATCCAGGATTTAAAGCATTCATGGCGAGCGCCAAAATGCCAGATCCACATCCAAAATCCAGGGCTTTGTTCCAACCGCCAGCTGCCCAAATATCTTGGATTAATTGCAAACAACCTTGGGTTGTGGCGTGATGACCCGAGCCAAAAGCCGTGGTGGCCGACACGCATAATGGATACGCATGTTCGGACGAGGAAGGGTAATCCGGTGTATGCACATAAAATTGCCCCACCACCACAGGCGGCGTTGCCAATGCTGATTCAAGCACCCAATCTTGATGGGGTAAAACATTCAGCTGAAACCCAGGATGTTTTGATAAAAAATCCTGATCCAGTGGGTATTCAAGGGGACAATAATAATCCACATGCCAGTGTCCATGGTCCCCTTCGAAAATACAGGATTCTGGCAGAGCGTCATACAAAGCAAAGGCCTCTGTTCCAGGCAATACCCAAAAATAATGATTCATGACGATGAACAAAACTATGGAAAAATAGATGTCTGATTATAGCTCTGTTTTTCAATGAACAACAGATGCTTTTGACATCGGGGCAAACTTGCCGATACCATAGAAGGTATCAGCCCATTGGCAGAATTTTTCTATGGCAGGACACTCTCAATTTAAAAACATTATGCATCGTAAAGGTGCCCAAGACGCCAAACGCGCAAAACGATTTACAAAATTATTGCGAGAAGTCACTGTGGCAGCCAAAACAGCTGGTCCCGATCCCGACACCAATCCCCGATTGCGTAACGCCCTGTTTCAATGTCGATCTGCCAATGTGCCAAAAGACACCATTGATCGGGCGATTTCAAAAGCCAGCGAAACGGCCGAGCATTACGATTCCCTGTATTACGAAGGCAGAGGTCCAGGCAATACGGCCCTGATCATTCATGTGCTGACGGATAATAAAAACCGCAGCGCCTGCGATGTCCGCACAGCCCTTTCGAAACATGGAGGATCGTTGGCCGATGTGGGCTTTTTATTCGATCATTATGGTGTGATTGAATACGCAGACCAAGATCCCATGGCCTTGATGGAGTATGCTTTGGATCATGGTGCTCTGGATATCCAAGAGCGTGATCATGGTCAGACCCAGATTCAACGCATCATCTGTGGGCGCGATCAATTTTTGACGTTACGAGAAGCGTTGGAAGAAAAATTTAAACAACCATTAAAAGCATCCTTGTCTTGGCAGGCAAAAATGCCCCATCCCTTAGACCCGGACCAGCACATATCCATCATGAAATTAATTCATGCGCTGGAAGATTTGGACGATGTTCAATCCGTTTGGACCAATGCCGATGATGATTTAGCGCTCATGGTGGATCAAGAGGCAGAGGAATAAGTGGCCTGTATTCATCTAAAACAATCTTTTATCGTGTACCCTGCCCCAGATAACATGGATCTTTTTGAATCAATGTTTCGATTTTTGAATAGGAGATTTACCCCGTGAACATCATTATTCCAGCGGAATTGCCAGAAAAATTGACTGATTTTTATCGTTTGTTTGCCAAAAAATATGCCTGGTATTTTCTTGGACTTTTGGTGATTGCATTTCTTTCCGCACTGTTTCGCCTAGAAGTGGATTCTCAATTAAGACACGTCATCGATTCGGTGCGTGAAAATCCCCACGCCCCAATGATCGCGCTGTTGATCTATTTCGTTATTCACAAAACCATGCACCATGTGGTGCATTTTTTACAAAAACTGATGGGTGTGTTTTACAAACCACGCATTGTGCAAGCGGTGACGGAAACGGTTTACACCCAAGTGATGCGTCACTCTTTATCGTGGTTTGACAGCAATCGTTCTGGGGAAATTGCAGCAAAAATTCAAGATTTTCAGGACAGCTTGATTGGCTTGATCAATGGTTTATTTTATACCGTATCCCATGTTTTTCTTGTCGTGCTCTCGTTAATTTACCTGTTTACTGTCAGCATACACGCCAGCGTTGTTTTATTGATTTTTACCGCCATTTATGTACCCCTCGTTGGTCTGTTTGTGAAACGGCAAATGGATGCGGAAAAAGAGTGCGCCAGCGTGCGACAAGAAGCCTTTGGCACCATCAATGATTCCATTGCCAATGTGTTCAGCATCAAAACCATGGGAAAATTATCGTGGGAGTTTGCTTTGAAAATAACCCCCATATTAAAAAAATGGAGCCGTTACGAAGGCAACAGCCGCAAATATCATGCCTATTACGTGGATGTGACGGATACCTTATTGGTAGTGTCTATGGGCATTGTGCAAATTACGTTGGCGGCTGATTTATATCGAAAAGGTTTTCTTTCTCCAGGAGAATTTGCCTTTGTCACCATTGTGACCTTGCAACTGCATAAAACATTAAGCGAGCTGATCGATAATGTCGTCTTTTTGTGCAATCCAAAATGGGCTGCATTAAAGGCAGCTTATTCGTTTATCCAGCTGAATCCTGGGGAAGCAGAAGACGGATTAACGTCCCTATCACAGGTGAAGGGAAAAATAGAATACCGTCGTGTGTCTTTTGGATACGATTCAAAAAACATGATATTAAAAAACCTAAGCATCACCATTATGCCAGGGGAAAAAGTCGGTATTGTGGGCCCATCTGGCGCAGGAAAGTCGACTTTTATCAAATCACTGTTAAAGTATTTTCCTCTGTGTGGTGGTGATATTTTAATGGATGACATCCCCATTTCCGGCATAACCCAAGAATCGGTTTGCCAGCACATTGCCCTGATCCCCCAAGACATTCCCTTTTTTCATCGCACCATTGAGGACAATATTCGCATGGTGAACCCCCATGCCAGCACAGACCAAATTCACAATGCCTGTCAAAAAGCCCACATCCATAACGACATCATGGCCATGCCAGACCAATATCACACCATATTAGGGGAACGTGGTATGAAGCTGTCAGGGGGACAACGTCAACGCTTGGCCATAGCCCGCGCCCTGTTAAAACACGCCCCTATTATCATTTTGGACGAAGCCACATCGGCCCTAGACAGCCCAACAGAGCGATTGATTCAAGATTCTCTGAACCGTCTGTTTTTGGAAACCAAGGCCACGACGTTGATGATTGCCCACCGATTATCCACGTTATCCAAAATGGACCGCATCATCGTGTTTGAACATGGCCGGATTGTGCAGGATGGGCATCATGATACCTTGATTTTGGAATCCAATGGTCTGTATAAAAAACTATGGGACAGCCAAAATAAAACAGGAAACGGCATATGATTGATTTAAACACGCTGAGACAAAAACTGGGTCTTTCAGAGACCCCCGATACCAGAACCGTATCATTACGTGCGTTGACCCATGACGGTCGTTTGGCCACAGAACACCACCTATTTATGCCCTTGCCACGCTGTCAGGGATCTATTCCTGATTTTATAAACCAAGCCATCAGCAAGGGATGTCAAGCCATGCTTGTCGATCATGCCATGGTGCAATCTTTACGGCATGTACCAGAGCACTTTTTACTGATTGTTCCAGATTTTTACCAGGCGTTGTCCATGATTTACCCCTTGTTTTACGGGTCATTGCCCACCCACCGTGTCGCCATTACAGGAACCGATGGCAAAACATCCGTGGCTCATATATTGCACCAATTGTGGAATCTGACTAACAAACCCAATGCCTCTATTGGTACCATTGGTCTGTTTTCCAGTCCAGCGTTGACACCACCATTTGCCATGCACGATGGCATGACCACTCAACCCCAACCCATCCTGTATCACGCATTGTCCTGGTACAAAGACCATGGCGTTGATCATGCCGTATTCGAAGCCAGCAGCCACGCCTTGGCCCAAGAGCGTCTGAATCCTTTGCGTGTTCCTGTGGCCATTTTTACCAATTTTGCCCAAGATCATTTGGATTATCATGGTAATTTATACGCCTATTGGCAAGCAAAATGGCGTCTGTTTACCCACAGTATGATCGATGGTCCAGCATTTGCCTTGATCAGTAATACCATCCCCCTATTCACCCATGACCAAAAGCGCATCAAATCCAATGTTTCTGTCATCCGATATGGCCAAGATACAGGCGCCGTTTCTGGTGCAGACAATGCAACCTATCGCATCATCAGCCGCAGCTTTAACAGTCAACAGGTTTTGTTTGATGTCATGGGACATCAGTGGAAAAGCGAGATTCCGCTGATTGGGGGATTTCAAATCCATAATGTATTGGCGGCCATTTTGGCTTTTGTATGCACGGGCGGAACATTGGATGAACTGATTCCAGTTTTACCCAATCTAACTCCTGTGCTGGGACGCATGGAGCATGTGGCCCAATACAATGGTGCTCATATTTACGTGGATTATTCCCATACTCCTCAAGGCATTGAAATGGCGTTACGGGCATTACGTCCTAGCACGCCAGGTCAATTAGGCATTGTATTTGGTTGCGGAGGAGATCGTGACGCCCTGAAACGGCCTTTGATGGGACAGGCTGCCCAAAAGTACAGCGATTGGGTCGTGGTTACCGATGATAATCCCAGAAGAGAAGATCCTGCCGATATTCGTCAACATATTTTGGTGGGATGTCCTGATGCGCAATCCATTTCTCCTCGGTCTGCAGCGCTGGCCCATGCCATAAGTCGCTTAAAGCCCGGCGATGCTCTGCTGGTGGCTGGAAAGGGCCATGAGACCACGCAAACCATTGGTCATCATGTGTTGGAACATTCTGATCACGCTTGGATTCAATCCTATTGCGAAAAAACACAATAATCCCCACAGACCTATAGCCAAAAGGTGTCACACAGGGCACCCTGCTGTGTACAAAAAAGCCTAGGCTTCTAGTGGCAAGAACCAGTGCTAATGAAAACATGTGGAGTAAAAATGGGGTGGTGGAGCCAGGCGGGATCGAACCGCCGACCTCTACAATGCCATTGTAGCGCTCTCCCAGCTGAGCTATGACCCCCATTCCTTTGTACTATACCAAAAATAACGCGGCGATTCAAGACCAAGAATTTCCCCTGTATTCCGGGAACTTTTGATTCCTATTCATAAAAAGGATACACTAATCACAGCCAGTGTGCTCAACACCATACCAATATGCCCTTATTTTGATGATGGTTGCACCGCACACGATGACCCAAGCCATCAAAATTCTTGTGACACAATGGATTCGTTCTGCGCTGCGCTGGATGATCGCCCTTGGTCTGGTGACGTTGGGTGCAGGTCTTATTGTATTTCCCATCATGATTGGTCAGACCCCCACGCCATCTTGGAAAAAAACCGATGCCATTGTTATTTTTACCGGAGAAATTGATCGAGAAAAAATGGCCATTGCCCTGTATCGACTTGGTTTGGCCCCTAAATTACACATTTCAGGGCGATATCACGGATTTCGCCCAGGTAAATCGCCTTTTATTACCTTTGATACCGCAGAAACAACAGAAAAAAATGCCCTATTATCCTATGACTGGATGGTGAAAAATCATATTCGATCTGTTCGCCTGGTGACATCCGATTATCATATGCCACGATGCTTGATATGGGCCAGTCAGCACTGGAAAAACGTTGAAATCATTCCCCACCCCATTGTCATCAAAAAATATACAGGATCCCGATTTGTCACAATCATTTTATTAGAATATTACCGATACATTTACGCGATCCTCCGGGTGGCGTGGGCAAAGGTTTACCCATTGTTATAGGTCTTTTTCTTTGTTGTATTCAACCTATTGTTGTGGAGGTCCTTCACTGGGTGTATTGCATTGTGTCTGCGGCGATGATAGGATATTTGCGTGGGGCGCATAGCTCAGCGGAAGAGCGCTACGTTGACATCGTAGAGGTCATAGGTTCAATCCCTATTGCGCCCACCAAAACCAAACCCGTTAAAAAACCGTTGTGATTGTCATCACTCGGGCGTATGCTGAAAGCACTCTATACGATATCTAAAAACGATGCAGGGATTACTGGGTGCGTGCCTAATTATGGTATTGGCGTGGGCATTAGGTCGATTTCAGGCTGTAAACATTAAAAAAATCAGTATTTTGCTGATCATGCATCTGGTGTTGACGTGGGTTTTTTTAAAGGCACCTGGCTTATCCCCCCTCTTGAAACGCTTTGGACAAGGACTGGAAGGATTACAAGAATCTGTACGTGCAGGAACCAGCTTTGTTTTTGGTTATATTGGTGGCGCACCAGCCCCCTTTGTGCCGCTACCAGGAAAAGGCAGCCCCTTTATTTTACTGTTCCAAGCCCTGCCCACCATTGTAGTCATGGGGTCCATTTCCATGGTGTTGTTTCACACGGGTCTGTTGCCCCGTATGGTGCGCAGCATTTCAAAAGGGATTACCAAAACCAAATTGATCGGTGGTGGTTTGGCCACGGCCTTGGCCGGCAAATTGTTTTTAGGGCAAAGCGACACCCCCCTGTTGGTGCGTCCTTATTTACAACACTTTTCAAAGAATGAGCTGTTTACCCTGATTACCGCAGGCATGGCCACCAGCGTTTCAACAATTTTTGTATTGTACAGTCAGGTGTTATCTGGGGGTGGAACGAACCAAGACACCCTATTGATCCATTTGGTGGCATCGGCTGTGACCAATATCCTGGCATCCTTGATGATCGCAGAATATATGATGCCCGCAGGGGAAAAACTAACCAACGGAGAATGCGAAAATCCCTATGTATTTCAAAACATCATGCAGGCCATCACCCGTGGTGCCAGCGATGGCTGGAACATCATGATGATGATTGCGGCCACCATGCTGGCTTTGGTGGCGCTTGTAAACATGGCAAACCAAGTCTTAGGCAGCATCACCCAGTTGCTGTTGAATCAAACCATAACCATTCAGTCGATGTTGGGGTATGCGTTTTCCCCTTTATCTTGGTGCATGGGCATTTCCTGGTCGGACGGTTTAACGGTTGGATCCATTTTAGGCGAAAAGACTCTGTTAAACGAATGGGTGGCCATTGCCAATATTTCCCAGGGCATTTACGGTCCATTATCACCACGCACATTGACCATTTTATTACCTAGTTTGTGCGCTTTTTCAAATATCAGCAGCATTGGCATTCAAATTGCATGCTTGGGCGCGCTGGCTCCTTCGCGCACCAACGAGATTGTTAAGATGTGTTCTTTGGCATTGGTGGCCAGTGTATTGGCGGGCGCATTGTCCAGTGCGGTGGTTTCCATCATCATGGAATAAGGCACCCCAGACAATGAAGTTTTCTGATATCAAATTCACAATACCCAATTTTTTGCGCATTTTTATTTATGCATTGATTTTTATGTCACCATTTTTGTATTTTAAAAAAAAAATATCATCTCCTTTTCCATCCATTGACTATATTTTGGTCAAAAAAAAGAGCGGGTTTTAGAAGTATACCATCAAGGCAAATGTTTAAAATCCTATACCATTCATCTGGGATTTTGCCCCACAGGAGCCAAAGAATACGAAGGGGACGGAAAAACGCCCGAAGGAATGTATACCATTTGTTATAAAAATATCAAAAGCCAGTACCATTTGTCTCTAAAAATCGATTATCCCCACGACCATCACATCGCGTTGGCCAAAAAAAGAGGGCTTTCCGCCGGCAGCGACATCATGATTCACGGTCAACCCAATCGTGCATGGGGGGTGCACTGCCCAAAGACTATTCCATACGATTTGACCCACGGATGCATAGCCGTGACGAATGCCGAAATAGAAGAAATTTATGGAGCCACCTCTGTGGGAACACCTATAGAAATACGCCCATAATCTATCCATTGCTGTACAGGTATCCGTTCCTTTATGGTTGTAAAATGAGGGTAAGCCCAGCTGCATGGCCGGTACTGTAAATGGGGTGCCCCCCATGATTGAGGCAGAGACATCCCCAAAAACCTCTGCTTCCACGATCCTTGTGATGAATAAGGTCCACGTTGAACCCACTGGGGAGAAAGGGAAAAAATTCGATCATCCCAAAATTGGTCCCAGGCATTGACCGGTTCGGTCTGAATGCGGGCATGCTCCCTAAATATCCACAATTGCTGGTGATGGCGCACAAAAATACATCCACCAAAGGTGGCGATCACGCGACCAGGACGCCCAAAGGGTGCAGAAAAGCAATGGCACAACACCTGCCACAATCGATACTGTGCTGGTAAACGGGGTACAGGGCCAAAAGTAAAACTGTGTATCCATGACTGAAGGCATATCGTACCATCCGATGGTTGTAACGCCATCAGCGGATTGAAATCGTGAACCAAAACATACCCCACCCCATGCTCTGTTGGGGTTAAATGGCGCAATACCCGTTCATCCATACGGCGTTTTTCAGCCCGCCTGTTCAGGGTTTTCACGGCACAATGTCTTTCGGTCATGGTCCAATTTTGCACAACGCGTCTTGCCCTGGTGCGCTGAAAATGCAGATTACTATTGGTGGGGTCATTCACCCACGGCACAGAGTACGCTCTCATACTGTATTCCAGGTGTTCTTTTGGTATACCCAAAAGGGGGCGTAAAATCGTGACCCCGTAACGCATGGTGATGGCTGATATCCCGGACAAACCATATTCTGGTCCATTCATTTCTTGACGCATCCACGCGGTTTCTAAGCAATCATCTTGGTGATGGGCCACAAAAAGGTGCTCTATGCCCCTGTGGTGACAGGCCAGTGCCAGAGCCGCATAACGTCCATGGCGTGCACGCTCCATTAACCCTGTGGTCATTGGCGGGTGTTTCCAGGACAAAACCATGGGGATTAATCCCCAATGACGAGCCATGTGTTCCACATGTTGGGCCTCTTGTCCAGAATCTGGGCGCAGTCCATGATCCACAATCATGGGTATGATGGTGACAGATTCTGCTGCCCACTGGTTTAAAATAGCCGTCAACGCCATGCTGTCCACCCCACCAGATAAGGCCACAGCCACCACCTTTGGCCGAGTGGGAAACCACGCATCCAACAGATCAAAGATGGTGGAAAAATGGTGCCACCCCCCTGTCATCACAGCCTTACTCTACGGTCACGGATTTGGCCAAATTTCTGGGCTTGTCGATGGAACACCCGCGCTCCAGAGCCGTGTAATACGCCAATAACTGTAAAGCCATTGTCTGAGTGAATGGATTAAAAATGGGATCAGGTGCGTCAGGCAAGATCAAACACTGTGTCAAACCAACGGCCGGCATTTTTTCAGCCCCTGCCTGATCCGTGATGACATACAATCGTCCTTTGCGCGCAATAATTTCATGGATGTTGCCCAAGGTTTTGTCAAAAATTTTATCGTGGGGTGCCAGAAAAATAATAGGTATGGTCGAATCCACCAGCGCCAATGAACCGTGCTTTAGTTCTCCTGCCGCCAGACCTTCTGCGTGAATATAGGATAATTCCTTCATTTTTAATGCGCCTTCCAGTGCCACGGGATAACTGACACCACGTCCCAAGTACAGCATATTGGATGCATCGGCCAACGCTGTGGCCCAACGGCGAATATCGGGGGCCAAAAGTAATGCCTGCTTCATGCTGTGTGGCAAGTGTTGCGCGCGATCTGGCGTGATGCCCGCCAAAGCAAACAACAACCACAACTGTGCGGTAAAGGCTTTGGTGGACGCCACCCCAATTTCTGGGCCAGCCTGCATATCCAATACATGGTCAGAACAGCGTGCCAGAGAACTGTAAGGGGCATTCACCACACTGATCAGTTTTTGCCCTTGATTTTTAGCATAATCCACGGCTTTTAACGTATCGGCCGTTTCGCCCGATTGGGAGAGCGCCAAAGTAACCCCTGGACTCATAATGGCGTGGCGATAGGAAAATTCGGATGCCAATTCCAGCGTCACACCATATCGATGTTCCAATACATATTTTCCAATCCATGCGGCATAAAACGACGTTCCGCATCCCAACAACGATACATGCTTTAAATCGGGATATAATTGGTCCAGTCTAGGGGTAGGTTCAGACAACAATCGTGCAATCACATGGGGCTGTTCATCGATTTCTTTTCGCATAAAGTGGGTATATTCCCCTTGATTGCAATGCTGATGATGAACCATTTGTTTTTGCCAATTCAACGGCTTTTCTTGACCCAAAAAATCATAAGCCACAACAGAATCTTGGGTAACCACTGCCCACGAATCGCCCTCTAAATAGGCCAAATGATCAGATACATCCACCAAACCCAAAGCATCAGAGGCAATACTGTACCCCTTGATCCCCTTACCCACCAACAATGGCGGTGTACCACGGCGTGCCACCAACAGGGCGTCTTTCCAATGGGTCATCATGCATGCAATGGCAAAATTGCCTTCTAATTGTTGGATCGCAATGGAAAAAGCAGAAACAGGATCGTGTCCCCGATCCAGATACGAATCGATTAAATGGGCAATGACTTCTGTATCTGTATCGCTTGCGAAGGTATACCCCTTGTCCTGAAGATGTTGTTTCAAAACCTGAAAGTTATCCACAATGCCATTATGCACAATGGCCACACGACGACTGAAATGGGGGTGCGCATTACGAACAGAGGGTTCTCCATGGGTGGCCCATCGGGTGTGTCCCATGCCCGTTTTGGCGTCCCAATCCTGGGGAATATCACCTGTTAATTGATCCAGTACCCCCACAACCCGATATCGGGTTAATTCTCCTTTATCCAGCAATGCAATGCCTGCAGAATCATATCCTCGATATTCTAATCGGCGCAACGCAGGCACCAGTGCTGTCATTACCGATTCAAAATGAACCATTCCTACTATACCACACACAGCGGGATCCTTGATTTTGTCTGTTGTTTCTTTAAAATAACATACTTTACCCCCATCCAAAAGCTAGCCCCCTGAACAAAACAGTCAACCCCATTTGCTCCAGACGTTGTTTTATTGTAAAAATGGATAAGCAACCAGCAACAAAACAGATGATGGACTGGGTGATCATAGGGTTGGGAAATCCGGGAAAAGCATACGCCAATCACCGACACAACATCGGTTTTTGGGCCATGGATGCGTTGCAAAAGCATTGGATGTTTCCCCCATGGATCAGTAAAAAAGATGCCCTTTTGACCCAAGGTATCGTAGACCATCAAAGAATTGTGTTGTGCTGTCCCCAAACGTATATGAATGTATCCGGCCAGGCCGTATCCCCCTTGTATCGCCACTATCCCAATGCGCGTTTTTTAGTCATCCATGATGAACTAGATTTGCCCTGCGGACAGATGCGTCTGAAAAAAGGGGGCAGTGCCCGTGGCCACAATGGGTTAAAAAGCATCCACAGCGTTTTGGGCCCTGATTACGATCGCATTCGCATTGGCATTGATCGTCCGGCCGATCAGCGTGGTGTCAGTGATTATGTTTTACATTCTTTTCATCCCAACGAAAAAGAGAAAATTCTGGCCAGCCTGGACCATTTAACCGATGGGATTGATCTCTTCATTATGGGCAAAGAAGATGCTTTTATTGCCCATTGTAATCGCGGGTAATATACAGCATAAACCATGATTTTGATACAAGACGGTGATTCTTGCGGTCTATTAACGCAACTGTTTACCACCCCCGTAAAAGGAGTCCATGGAACTGCGTCTTACGCTTTTTGACTAATACAGGGACGTATGGTATGTCCATTGGTCACCCGTTCCGGACGTCTGATGCAGGCAGCACAACAGACAGCCTTCGGATCAACAGATTTGGGGTCCTCAGGCCTATGATACAAGGCTCTGTTTTTAGTGGCTCTGTTTTTTACCGCGCAGGACCGCGCACTAAGACGATATGCTGTCACCACGCTGTCTGGCCCATATTCCGCATGATTCGTAAAGCCATATCATGCCGTTTTTTCATTTAAAATTTTTAATTTTTTACTTTTTAACTCAATTAAAAGAATTTATTACGTTTAGTATGCGATTTAATAATGCGCTGTGGCCTTTTCACACACTTGTTCCACAAAGAAATTAAAATAACTATAAAAAAATCACATCTTTTTTACGGGTAATGCACGCCATAACTGGTGTGTCCACCAGGGCCACGAATGCAGAGGGATCATAAGCCGGGTTCTGTTTATGTTGTTATTTCTCTGAAAAAACCGTTGCCGATTTCTTTATGCAGTCGACCCGAACACAACACGCATCACAAACAATACGTCGATTTTAAGAATCGATTGTGCCCTTACTTGACCTTGCTCCCGATGGGGTTTACCGTGCCTTGGTGCATTACTGGACCAAGCGGTGCGCTCTTACCGCACCTTTTCACCCTTACCTAAATGACTCTAGGCGGTATATTTTCTGTGGCACTTTCCCTCAGATTGCTCTGGCTGGGCGTTACCCAGCATCGTGTTTTTGTGGAGCCCGGACTTTCCTCTGTTTACACAGCAACAACTTGACCCCTCTGTTAAAAAGGTTACATTAAACCATACCCCTGTGACAAGAG
>VGCF01000017.1 GCA_016870135.1 Alphaproteobacteria bacterium | reverse complement strand
GTTTTACCGGATGTATTGCGCATCACTGTACAAATATCCGCAAAGTCACAATTGACCAAGCCTGGATTAATCATCAGGTCCGTAAAGGTTCGTACACCAGAATGCAACACATCGTCAGCCATGGCAAAAGCCTCGACAAAGGTCGTATTTTGTGTGGCCAAACGAAATAGATTTTGATTGGGAATGACCAACAAGGTATCCACACAATCACGAATTACATCAATGCCTTTGTCGGCCGCCCGCATACGTTGTGTCCCCTCAAAATGGAATGGCTTTGTCACCACACCCACCGTTAAAATGCCTTGCTCTTTGGCCGAAGCTGCAATAACAGGACCCGCACCTGTACCTGTTCCTCCACCCATACCGGCCGTAATAAAGACCATATGAATACCCTTTAAATGGAGCATGACTTCTTGAATGCTTTCCTCGGCTGCCAAACGACCGACCTCTGGTGATGATCCGGCGCCCAACCCTTGGGTCACCCCAAACCCCAAACGAATGCGTTGGTTTTCAGGGCACAAAGATTGGCTCAAGGCTTGGGCATCCGTATTGCATACTAAAAAAGAGACGCCTTGCAACCCCGATCGAATCATGTTGTCCACGGCATTTCCTCCGGCCCCGCCCACACCAATTACCGCAATTCTTGGGACAATGCGATCTAGGCTGGTTTCATGGATCAAATCGTCTCGCTTTTCGTGATTTCCTATCATACAAAACTCTATTACTCATTAATGATTTACAATTATATCACATTTTTTTTCGTAACCAAGAAAAGAAAACAAAATCTTTTTTACGAGGATCCAACAAAGGGTTTTTTGGTAACCCATGATGCATCATTCCCCCTATAACTCCGGAAAGATCAGAGGTATACCTCGGCGCATTTTCTGGAGCAACGGGGCGGGCCAGACGCACAGATCGATTAAACATTCTTTGCACCAATTCTCGCAGTCCTGGCAGCTGTGCACCGCCACCTGTTAAAACAATACGCTGAACAGCACCAGAATAAGGGCAAGCATCCATTTGTTTTTTCAACACAATCAGCATTTCTTCTGACCGGTTTTGAATCACACGAATTAATACAGAGCGGGGAATAGGGTTGCTGGACTCGGCATCCCAATGGTTCATCACGGGCACGGGAATGGTTTCATGATGGTCGCTTTGCGTGACCAGAGCCGCCCCATGAAGAATCTTCAACCGCTCTGCATGCAGCAAGGATGTTTCAAAGGCCTTGGCAATATCTTGGGTAATCAAATGTCCCCCCATAGGTACAGTCATTTGATCCATAAACAATCCTTTTAAGAATACAGATGCACTTGTGGTACTGGCCCCCAAATCGATTAACAATGTCCCCAATTCTCGCTCGTCGGGACTGAGACAGGACAGGGCACTGGCACATCCAGAAAATAAAACATTTTGAACCTGAACCTGACAGCGTTTCAAACACGACATGATGGTGTCATAACGCCCTTTATGCATCCAAATGCCATGAAACTGACCCGTCAGCTGTTTTCCCACAATGCCCCTGGGATCGCGTATGTTTTCTTGCTGATCCACCTTAAATTCCAGAGGAATGATCTGGGCACAGTGGTACTGGGGGTGGTGCAATTGGGAAGTCATGGCTTGAATATCCCCATCCGTTACAACGCCTTGCCTCAGAGGGGTCTTTAACACACAGCGTTCAAAGATAAAAAAGGACCCGTTTAGTACCAGTGTGGCATGGCGAATTTGAATCTTGGATTGCTGCTCTGTATCGTATAAAATGCGGACCAGTGATTCTTCTAATGCTGTGACATCGGTTAATTGCCCTCCCCATAATCCTCGGGATGCAATGTGTCCCGTACCCAAAACGGTCAGTACTTTTGATTCGTTTTCTTGCCCCAACCAACAGGACAGTTGACTGCTGCCTAAATCGATGGCAGTGTGATAAAAGCGGGATAAAAATTTCATGGTCTTGGTAACGGGGTTTTTGGTTTGAAAATTAATGCATCAGGAAATCTTAAATCAATTAAACTGGCATGGTGCAGTATCGGCCAAAATCGTAACAGCTTTGACAAGGCTTTTCCCTGATTGTGTTCAGGTAATTGAATCTGCATATCGTTTTCCAGGTATAAATCCCATCGCTGACTGCGCAGAAAACAGGCGCCCTTGATGGCGGGAAGACTCGATATTTTCGGCAATTGATCCAGCAGGGAACGCACATGATCTGGCGCTTCTTTTCCCGTCACAACGATCAAGTGGCCAAATTTTTTTGGTACAGCCCCCACAATGGGTTTTCCATTTTGATCAATCACACATTTTTTGCCCTCGTTTTGCCAAATAGCCATGGGTGTTTTTTCCACTAAATGAATGACCAGTGTCCAGGGCAAACGTCTTTGAATACAGGCCGATTTTACCCACGGCAAGGATTCCAGGCGTGCATGCATGGTCGTCAGATTTTGGGCCCACATATGGTTTCCCTTGGTCATTTGCAAAGCCCAAAACAGGGATCGATGGCTGGTACGGTTTTGACCCAAGACGATAATTTCTCGTAATTCTAATCCTAAAAAACCTGCTGCCACCTGGCGATAGGAATATCCGATACACCCCAGGCTGCCAATGATGGCTGTAAAAACGAAAAACCACCGCGTCAAGAGAACAAAAAACACGAAAACACTGTAATAGAATCATGACACACTCTGAGCCAATGAAACAGAGTTCGATTATAATTTTACTGTTTTTGATATGAATCGTTGGCATTAGTGCATGTCAGCCATCGATGCGCCTCGTGGTCAGAGCCAAAAAACACAGGATTGATGATGGGCAGAATGGCGGGATCAGGCCGTACGAATTTTGCTTTCCCCAATTGACGCGCTGTTACCACGTTATGCTGTTGGATACAAGATCAAGGACAATGGATACCTGACTTTCATCAGGTAGGCATATGGGGTAAAACAGGTTAGGCTGAACCCATAATCATGATCTCATCCAATCTGATGCAATCCTTTCTGTTTTCTAATCTCGCACATAGGGAGTCTTGGGCGGATTTTCAACAAAAATACCACCATATTGACCAGACCTTGAATGCACAGGCCCAAGGGGTGCACCCCATCATTAGGGATATTACCGCCAGAAAAGGAAAACAATTGCGGGCCCAGTTGGTCTTTTTTATCGCACAATTGCTGGATAATATACAAACCGATCATCACCGTTTGGCGTGCATCATAGAATATCTGCACTGGGCGTCCTTGTTGCATGATGATGTGCTGGATCAAGGGGAGATGCGCAGGCAACGACCCTGTATGCACAAAGATTACGGCAACACCTTGGCGATTTTGGGTGGGGATTGGTATGTTGCCCAAGCCTTTTCTCTGGTGTTGACGCTGCAAGACAGGCGTGTGATGGAAACGGTGCAAGGGGTGATGAAACCTCTGGTCCAGGGCCAAATGATGGATTGTTCTATGGAATCTGATGCAGGACAAGACGATTATTTGACCATGATCGGGTATAAAACAGCAGAATTATTCGCCGTTTCAGCCCAAGCTGCGGCCATGATTGCTGGCGCGAGTCATTCTGAGATGGATGCATTGAGGACTTTTGGTCATGCCATGGGGATGGCGTATCAATTACAGGATGATGGAGCAGAATATGCGGCACCTGTTGAATCCTGGGACTTTGGGCACGATTTTTATCAAAACAAATTCACTTTGCCCTGGATTTTGACTCGACAATCGTGTTCGGTTTCCCAATGGAGCGAGATTTTGGATGTTCAAAACATGGTGTGCATCCAAAATGATATTGATCCTGGGGTGACACACGCTGGGCAAGATATTGATCCGAGGGGGGGGAATACGGCGGCCTCTTTTGCCTCGGCGCCACGATCAAACTGGTTCAGCGTTATGGTTCGATCTAAACCATTTTCCCCCACATTGGATAAGCTGCACCGTATTCAAACCCTTTTTCAAGAAGGTGTAAACCAGACAAACGCATTGGCCCAATGGTACAAGGACCAAGGGGCGCAAGCTGTGGCATCATGGCCAGCAGAGGTCATTCAACCTGTATTACAGTGGGGATCATTTTAATCAGGGGAGATAACAACGCTAAGATGGATGATGATGGGGGGGGGGACGATGGCACACCCCATCAATCTGGAGTTTACCTTCGGGATATCGCGCTCTCACGATGGTCTTGATCTGATGCCTGACGATGGCTTTGTCTGGCGTTTGACCAGCGATTGTCTTTTTCGCCCTTTTCTACGAGAGTCACGACCTTTGGTTTTTCTGACCATGGCGTTACTCGCCCAGGCGCTCTGTTTTGTCGTTTTACTCGCCTTTACGGTCTTTTGCTTCTTGGATTGCTGTGGGAGTATGGTTCGGGAACATAGGACAGGCGTGGTCTTTTTTCCGATTTTACGGCCCAGTCTGTTTAACATCAGGCCTGTTGGTCGTTTGCTTTTTTTCTTCCCGATTTTTCCAATTTTTCTAATTTTGACGTACTTTGTTCTGCATGGTTGGCCTAATCCAGCCACAGCCAAGTGGGGCGTTTTGGACAACGTGGTCAGAGGTTTAGCAATGGCCAAATGCAACTGATGGGGGGCCTTGTAACAGGTTTCAATCAAAGCGGCCATGAGTTGATCCCGTTGGATCTTAGACGGCATCCCCATCACAACCACCACAATGGGCTGGTTGTTTCGACTGGTGACCGTTACTAGATTGTATCCCGATGGACTGGTGTATCCGGTTTTTCCCAAATATAATCCCGGCACACGACCTAATAATTTATTGGTGTTGCGCACCACATGATTGCCTTTTTGAATACTGGGAACACCTAAAAACCCAGCATATTGAGGGAAATTCACGCAAATGGCGCGCATTAAGATTGCCATATCATGGGCTGTAGTCTTTTGAAATCGATGGTGCCACCCCGATGGATTTTGAAATACGGTTTTCAGCATGCCCAATTTTAATGCTGTGGCATTCATGGTTTGAACAAATAATCTTGTGGATTGGAACAGGTTTTCAGATACCACATGGGCCACATCATTACAGGATTTTACGGAAAGGGTTAAAATGCATTGGCGTACGGAAATCCGAGATCCCGGCTTTAATCCCCACTTGGATGGGGGTTGTCTGGCCGCAAAAGGGGATACTTTAAACAGGGTGTCCATGCGAATGCGTCCTTGTTCCAGGGATTGGAACAAGATGTACAGCGTCATTAATTTGGTCAAAGATGCCGGATAAACTGGGGTGTGGGCATCACTTTGCGCCAACACATTTCCTGTTTTCAACTCTGTAATCACCGCACTATAAGTCGCCCCTTGAAGGTGCCCAACGAACATAAAAAAGCAGCAAATAATGCCTAACAGACTCACCATACCCATAAAGATCGTGCCGATAATAGGGTCGGTAATTCCCCAGCCGTCGTTCTGCATGAAGGATTCCACAGCCCATGGCCCTTTAACAGGGCGTACACATCCCACAGGGGCAATCCTTGAACCGTCGACGACAACCCGCGAATCATACGAATGTACATGCCCATGATGCCCTCTATGCGATAAACGGCCACATTGCGCCACTCCTCTGATTGAACGAAAAAATCTATTTCGTCGGCTTCTAAAATTTTTACCGCCACATGGGTTACGCAAAGTCTCGTATAATAAGCCCCTGATGGCATACGCAAGGCCAGCGCCGTATATACGCGATGCCTCCGACCTGAAATCAGGCGCAAATGGTCATGTGCTTCTTGTTTGCTTTGTGCTTTGCGCAAAATACGTGTTCCCACTGCAACGATCGTATCGGCCGCCAAAATGGGTCGATCGGGAAACAACTCTGAAACTTTTTCAGCTTTTTCTCTAGCCATACGCATCACATAGGGGGTGGGGCGCTCTCGGACAATGGGCGTTTCGTCAATGTTTGCGCCATGAACGTCAAAGGAAACACCCAATTGTGTTAACAACGCAAACCGTGACGGCGATAGAGAGGCCAAAATGAACGTCAAGGGCTTGGATGCTGTGCATATTCATCCTATTGTAAGGGTTTTAACACGCATTTTCAATGGAAAAAGAGGGCAAAGGATGGTGTGGCTTTAAAAACCATCTTTTGGCAGAGTATGGACCGCACGGGGATTACCATTGGAATACCCCCACTTATTTGATAGATTGGTAAAGATTATTATTTTGTTTGATCAGCTTTATATGCCATGGCTATTGCTGTCATTTTGGTTTACACGTTGTTTTTTTCGGTTTTTTGCCCTTTGTTCTGTGCTGTGTATACCGGTTTGTGGCAGTGATCCCTATAGCTCTTTTCAGGCCAATGATGAAAAAACAGCGTCAAGCGCATCTTGGATATCCCATTTGTCATCCTTTTGCAACAATATTACGTACCATTGCGCCATAAAGTCCGATCATCTGGGGGCGGATTTTTCCAGTCTAAGTTCAGATCCATGTTTAGGCCCGGCATCCCAAGCATTTTATGATGCCAGTGGACTGAACGCAAAACTTTTTCCATCTGTGTTGGAAATTGGCGCACGGTACAATCGTGCCCAATGCTATATATCCCTTGGGGCGGGGCGTCCGACAGAGACCGGATTGTTCAAAGATTGTTCCCCAACCAGCCAATTATCCATGGGCATTGGTTTGCGCTATGACTGGAGCGATACCATCGCCTTACAATTGGCGGCAACGTTGCATTATGTGGGTTCGCCTACCATTGACTCTGCCCCTGAAAGGAATGACATGACATGGGATTCTTCCACCTATTCCACCAATCAACCCATGTCGGATTTAAATGATCAGGTCAACGGATTATCCTCTGCCTCTGGTGGCAGCTTTGCAGAAGGTTTGTTTACAATCGTCTATTATTTCTGTAAATAAAGGGCAGGGGAACGCCGTCAGAGGAATTCTGATGAATAGAGACACCCACCCTAGGCCTTCTCACCCCCAGAGTGCGCCCGCAGCAATGACTGCCACTCTTTTCCCATCACGGGTTGTCCCAACATCGATCGATAAGTGATATAGGATTCCATAATGCGCAAAACATAATGGTGGGTGTCCTTGTACGGAATGCTCTCTATCCATACAATGCCGTCTTCTGGGATACCCAAATTGGGCGTGTTTTGAACCCAGGGAATGGCCCGATGGGGTCCTGCGTTATAGGCTGCAACCCCTGGGGCATAGGCACCCCCCATTTTATTTATATAATGGGTAATGATGTGCGTGCCCATACGAATTTGATACGCTGAGTCTGTGTTTAAACGCTTCATATCTAGGGTAATTCCCATGTCTTTTGCGGCTTTTTTGGCCGTTTCAGGCATAATTTGCATCAAACCAATGCCAGCATCCCAACTGATTACTCTGGAGCGAAAACACGATTCGGCCAAAATAATGCTGTGAACAAGGGCGGGATCCTTACACCGTATGTTGGGCAAAATGGGATACAGTTTTCGGAAAACGGTGTTGGATGTTTTGGCAACACCCTTGGCACTTTCCACAACGTAATCCGGATAGATCACACCGATCAGCTGTAAAGCTTTTGCATAATCACCAGGTGTTTTCGCCAAGGCGACCAAATCCTTGCACAAGGACAATGTGGTTTCATAGGCGGGAACAAAGGCTGTGGCGCCGGATCTTTGACCAGATTTTTTACCACCATTTCCGTTTTTTGCAACGTTTTCTTGCCAAATCTTGATGATGCGGGATGCTTCGTGTTGTCCAGGCTGTTGCCAGTCGGTTCGGGTTGGCTCAGGAGGGGCAAAATTGGGTTTAACGGGAACACCCAGTTTCCAGCACGCCAATTGGCCATACAAAAAAGTCGAACACAAGGATGCAGCGCGATAATAGGCTTTTGCCAGATCTGGTTTTTTCAAATATTGACAACATACACCAGCCCAAAACAAAGCCCGTATATCGTGACGACGCAAGCCTTTTTGGACCGCTGCTTGGATGGCTGATCCAGAACGCATTATACCATCAGCAGACAAAACAGACATAGGCAGATTTTGGGCAGAGCGCACAAAATAATCGTGGGCACGGGCATAATCTTTTAAACCTGCAAAACAAATTAATCCCTTGCCATCATTGGCCGTATCTTCTCCTAGATGAGAGTGTTCCACAGGATGGGTTGGACGAACAATGGGCATGTTCAGGGCCTGGTCATATCGCGCTTTTGCCCCAGCGATGTCGCCCTTTGTAATGGCTTCCTGACCTTCTTGCATCAATTGTTTTAAAATATACACATCCCATTTATTGATGGATTGGGCGTGTTGCTGGACGTAATGGTGGGGCATGCGCAATCGCTCGGCCACGGCGGTCATCCCCTTATTGGTCCGAGAAGCGCACCGGATCATGGCTAGGGATAAAACGGGGTCCCACGGGTTTTTCTTTACCCATTGTGCATAATCTTGTAAAACAGTGGCATCGGGTGTTTTGGCCATTAATCGCACCAACAGATTAAAGCGTGGCGTATTGGGCTTGAATTGCTGCAAAATGGTCCTCAGATCACTGAAACTTTTCGTGGTGCGCTCTAATATTAAACGCAAAAGCAATGGCGCAATGACGACATCTACAGATGTGACACCCAGAGCCCCAAGATGGGGATACAGCTCTTGAAATTGTTTTAAACTGGCTTGGGTCATAAAGGCGGATAAATCGGCATCAAAAATCGCTGTGTGTGTAGTTTTTGTTCCCACCAATTGTTTGTAAAGTATCCAGCCTTGGGCTGTTCTGGGTGGGTTTTGATGAAAAAAAGCACACAATGCCAAACGTTGATTCCCAATAGACCTAGGCATTCCTCGTTTTTCTGCCACCGTTTGCAGGCTTTTCATGGTTTGGGGAAACCACTGCCACCATAACGGATGCCGTTGGTACAGGCCCAACAATTGCAGCACAGAATTTTGATGATTGGGAAATAACCCTCGTAATATCTTGACGTCCTGCATCCACTGATCCTTCTGGCTTAATCCATAGGGGGGGAATAGGCCACCCCATCTTTTGATCGAGCTGGTCAGTGTAGAGTCTGGGGTTTTCAGGACAGACCCATCGCATTGGACTACCGCTGGTATCATGATGCTGGTGGATAGGTACATCAAAAAAAAGGGTGTTTTCATTTCATTGATCGCTTTTTGTTGTACAATAATCACAGTATAATGAGTATAGCAATCCGTACGTAAAAAAGGTAGTGCACAGTGAGTATTGTAAAATCTGGCGTCTATGTCGCCATGATTACCCCATGGACCAATCAAGGTCTGATCGATTGGGTGACTTTGAAAAGATATGTCATGGGGCTGTGTGAAACACCTATTTCAGGTTTTGTTGTGGCGGGCACCACAGGCGAAGGCATGGCCCTGGGAACAAAGGAATATCAAGAATTAATATCCAAAGTGGCCGAATGGAGTCATAAGAAAAAACACATCATGGCGGGTGTTTCGGGCATTTTGGCAGATCAGGTGGTTTCTGTCATTATGGGGGCTGAAAAATATGGTGCCGACAGTGTGCTGGTATTAACCCCCCACTATATTCGTCCATCAAAAAAGGGATTGTTGTCTTTTTTTCACCATATTCACGAGCACACCGCTTTGCCCATAGTGCTGTACAATAACCCTGGACGAACTTGTGTCAATATTGATATTGACACGGTGTGCCAATTGGCGGCTTATCCACGCATTGTGGGTATCAAGGACAGTACGCCTGATTTATCCAGACCGAATGCCATGCGCGCGCGTATTCAAGATCCCCATTTTCAAATCTTTTCTGGCGAAGACAATACGTTTGTACCGTTTGTGGCGGGTGGAGGCAGTGGAATCATTTCCGTTCAAGCCGGTATTTTACCGGTGCTGTACACCCACATTTGGCAAGCCATGAAAAACCAAAAATGGCCAGTGGCTCAAGAAAAAGCGCAAATGCTCAATCCATTACATCGCGCCATGGCTTTTGGTGTTAATCCCGGTCCCATCAAATATGCTGCTTCGGTCTTGGGTTGGGGCAATGAGCATACACGATTCCCTTTGGGGCCTTTTTCTTCTGCAGGACGTGCGGCCATGACAGAGGCCTTGCAGACCTTGGCCCCCTTTGTTTATGCGGGCGAACCGGCAGGGCATCAAACACCCGACGTTGTCAGTGATCTTGATCTGGCATGACACCAGAACAGCGTAAAGCGCTAGATATCGGATCAAGCGTTTGGGTTAATGCATCGGCGGGATCGGGAAAAACAACGCTGTTGGTGGGCCGCATGACGCGATTGCTCTTATCGGGGATACAGGGTCGAACCATTGTATGCCTGACCTTTACCAAGGTGGGTGCCATGGAAATGCAACAGCGTCTGGATCAAAAACTGTCCCGATGGTCTCTGTGCCCCGAACAGGACTTGGTCCAGGATTTAACCCTTATTTTGGGCCATCAGCCATCCCCGCAAGACGTGATCTTTGCCAGATCTCTGTATGAATCGTGTCAAAAAACCCCAGTGATCATTCAAACATTTCACAGTTTTTGCCATGATACCTTGATGCGTTTTCCCATAGAATCGGGGGTGAATATTCCCTTGCAGATTTTGGATTATCCATCCTCTCTTCGCCTGTGGAGTCAGGCATTGGATACGATATTGCGCCATACGGACCCTTTATCCTCTTTGGGCCAAACGGTGCAGCGCATTATAGACGACCGTGTGTCTTTGTCCAGCGTGTTAACAGAATGGTTTGAACGGCGATTATTACTTAGGCCAGAATATGATACGTCAGCCATGGATTTTTCCAGTCAAGATTTTTTACAGAATCATCCTAATGTCATGCCAGAACCGCACATTCTGACCCCATCTGATCAACAGTGGTGCCATCAGTTTCGCGATATTCCCAGGGGGTCTGTGACGTATCAGGGTTTAATTTTGGCAAAAATTCCTAAAAAATCGGTATTGCAACATCCACGTTTGCAACACTGGCATCAACAAGAAATACTGTGGATGCAGGAATTAAGGCATTGGCAAGATCGACAAAAACAAGCCCAAAAAGAGCAAGACCTAACCATTGTGTTTCAATCCACCATGAATGAGTACACGCGCAACAAGCAGGGGGCATTGGATTTTGACGATTTAACCATAAAAACCCTGGAGTTGATGGAACACACCCTGTATTCGGGCTGGGTGGGGCATACATTTTATCAGACCATAGAGCATCTTTTGGTGGACGAAGCCCAAGACACCAGTCGCCACCAATGGAAAATATTACGCATTCTGATCGAGTCTGTTATGCAAAAATCACAGCGAACCATCTGTGTTGTGGGTGATCCCAAACAGTCCATTTATGGTTTTCAAGGAGCGGACCCAGAAGGGTTTTTTCTGATGCGGCAATTTGTAAAGGCATGGGTGATGTCCCAATCTGGGTTATTTTGCGATGTGTCGTTAACCGTATCGTTTCGATCTGCTCCCGTGCTTTTAAATGTGGTTAATCGGGTTTTTGCCGATACCAAAGGTACGGGGATGGAGTTTTCACCCCACACCAGCGTGCACCAAGGACGGCCAGGGGTTGTCACATTTTGGGCGCACACCAGAGAAGGATTAGAGTGTTCCGATTTGTCGGCTGCTTGGGTTTCCACATTGCATCGTCTGTTGCAAGAGGGGATGTTTTTACCCAGTCAAAATCGCGCCGTTCAAGCCAAAGATATCATGATTGTTTTGCCCCGGCGGACGACTTTTTTCAAAATATTGCAAGACGAATTGTACCAATCCGGATTGTTAACGGGCAAGGACATCACGCATAAAGACAATTCTGTGTTGGCCATGCTGGTGGCCTGGTGTCGCGTCATTGTCCATGGTGATGATGATGGGGCTTTGGCACGAGTCTTGTCTGGGATGTCTTGTTTTTCCACAGAATGCCGTGTGTTTTCATCGGCCTATCAACGGGGTCGGCAATCCATTTGGCAAAATATTTCAAACCAACCTGAAAACCGTTTTTTCTCGGCATTTTCTGAATATATTCGCCATATCTCACAGGTTAAAACATCTATGCGCCTATTGGATTTGGTGGTCCACTGGATTTATGTTGATGGTGGTATGACGTTTTTATCGGTGTTAACACCAGACCAAAATGGTGTTCAAAATGTCGTTGATGTGTTTATCCACGCCTTACAAACCTGGCACGATCCAGAAGATGCCGTGGGGTTTTTAGATTGGATGATCAAACCCGATACGGTGTTTAAAAACCCCATAGGTGGCGGAATCCGTCTGTTAACCATTCATGGTGCCAAGGGGGCCCAAGCACCCATCGTCATTTTACCTGATTTACCCGAAAGTGTGGAAAAAGATGATCCGGAATATTGGCGTTTGTTGTATGTGGCCATGACGCGCGCCCAAGATCGATTGTATATATCATCGTGTAAATCGACGAGTCCCTGGTACCAGGCCATTGATCAGGCCATGATGGGATCTGGTGTGATGGAACACCATAGTGACCTGCCCATCGTTTCTTATGTCCTATCGGATACCCCGTCGCCCATGGCACCAGAGACGACTGATGCAGAACCGTCTTTGTCCAAGGATCTGCACCCTGACCAGCATCTCCCCATCGATCAAAGGCAAAACACAGATCAAAACCCATTGCCCAATCAACACGACATCCCGTTTGCAGGCCAAAAGCCCGTCCACGGATCTTTTGCGTGGTTACTTTCTGGGCTGGCCGACAATGACTGGGGTGATTCCAGCGTACCCAATCATCAGCCCATCTGTACAGAAAAGACGGCATCCTTTTCTCGTGATGCGTTTTTCTATCGCCGTCGTGGGGAATCCCTGCACCAATTGTTGGATGAATTGCCACGCAGTAATCCCCAGCATTGGTATGCTTTTGCCCAGCGATTTTTGTACCAACAGGGTCTGGGGCAACAGCAATCGGATATGTGGGCACAGCGTGTGGTGGCCCTATTGCACCAACCCGTGTTACAGCCATTGTTTTTCCAGGCTAAATCAGAGGTGGAATGGTGTGGGCCAGGACATATTCGACGGATGGATCGGGTATTGGTGGGCAAAACAGACCTTTGGATTGTGGATTTCAAGAGCACACGGATGACAGAATCGTGGGACAACATGCCTTATGGCCAGCAACTACAAATGTATGCTGACTTGATGCGCCCCATTTATCCCAAAAAACGCATTCATCAAGGGATTTTGTGGTTAAAACAGGGCGTTTTGCAATGGCACCCACACTCTCAATGCTGGTCACAGTGTGGGGAGTTCTAGGGGGCGGCACCTTGGATGGCCCTGTTCCCCCTGTTTTTTCCTGATCCGTTCTTTCCTTTTCTGTGATGACCCCGCTATTCTTATGCTGCAGGAATGGCTGTTTCTGATGGAGAAACAGACGACTCAGACGGTGCCTTTGACATCATTTCTGGTGTCAGTTTAGGCGGTGCCACAGTAATATTTTGAATAACCACGGGCGGTGTATGACCTGTATCGGTATTCTCGGTTGTCTCATTATTCTCATTAGAGTCATCGTCTGTGGATGCCTCATGATCAGCGTAATGCTTATGGTGCTTTTTCTTGGTGTGTTCGGCATCCTTTTTGATAACAATGGTTTCCGGATAATCTTCTTCGATCACTGTGGTGGGTGCAGGAGCAACCTCTTCGATGACCGATCCTCCTTCTATGACCTGGTTTGGGGCCATCATTTCGGGCATTGTCTCAACAAAACCAGCATTGGCAGCCGATCCAGCCGCAGCCCCCATTGCAGCCCCCATTGCAGATGCCGTCACCGCTCCTCCCTCTAGGGCACCTGCAGCCACACCTGCAGCCGCACCTGCGGCTATGCCAGCACCAGCCCAACCATGGCCATTCCAACTACCATGGCCATTCCAACTACCATGGCCATTCCAAGGGTGACTATTGAGATTCCCCCCCCGGTGATGGGATTTGTTGTGGTTATGGACAGCATTTTTTGCATGAGCCGCCGTATCATTGGGATGATTTTTGGCTGCGTTGTGGGCCTTATTGCGTGCGTTTGTGTGTTGTGGCTGGGAATAGTTTTGCTTCTTTTTGGAGTTCTTTTTCAGTTTATACGTATTTTTCGAGGGGTGTTGGTGTGATAGGGTATTGACGTGATCGGCAGCCATATGGCTCATGCCGTGACCTCCACCAAAACCGTGACCTCCACCAACGTGACCTCCACGTGCATCTAGGGCATTTGCGATGATTAGGGTAAACACAGCAACCAGCACTGTGGACATTTTTACGGTTTTCAATTTGATCCATTTTGATTTAATATTCATTTTTCAAAAACTTTTTATATTTGTGTGTAATTAAAACAAACATACCAGTTATTGAATAATTTTATGTAAACGGGATGCAAAAAAGAGCAGGTGCCCAGGGCTGTTCAGGGTAAATATGCGCGTGCCCGATACGGGTCATCATGTAAAAACAGCCCCGCTGGGTCAAAAACCCAAGGGACTGTTCTGGTGTCCTATGATATTCCTATCACACTCCCTAGCATATTCTTATCACATTCTTAGCGCATTCCGAACATATTACCTATGCTATTACTCACGAGTTGCCTCAATGATGGTGCCGTTGATTGCGGGTCTGATGATGTCGAATCGTTAGCTATTGGTTCTACCTCTGTGGTGCCTGATGCCTCTGACGCCTTATCACTGTCATTAGCGTTTTAATTAACAGAGAGATTTGCATCAGCGGGTTCGGTTGGGTTTTCTGCGGGTTCGGTTGCTTTTTCTTCAGTTAGTTTTACCTCGGCTTCTG
>VGCF01000016.1 GCA_016870135.1 Alphaproteobacteria bacterium | reverse complement strand
GGGGCCACTTGATTGGTCATACGGGCAGCAGGTGTACCTGGCCTTTTTGAAAAAGGAAACACATGCAAATGGGTCAATGCACACTGGTGCACCAGGTCTATGGTCTCTTGAAACATGTCCTCACTCTCGCCGGGGAAACCGGTAATAAAATCTGCCCCCAGGACAATGTCCGGTCTCTGTTTTTTCAGTTTTTGACACAACGTAATGGCTTGCTCTCGGTCATGCCGACGCTTCATGGCCCCCAGGATTGTGTTGCTACCCGCCTGCAGGCTGAGATGAATATGGGGTAATATTCTGGGGTCTTCTGTAATGATTTGGAATAAGTCGTCATCCACCTCCATAGAATCCAAGGAGGACAACCGTAACCGGCGCAAATCTGGCAACGCATCCAACAACCTGCCAATCATCCCCCCCAATGTCATGCCTTCGTCATCATAAGATGTTAAATCCACACCTGTTAAGATGATTTCCTTGACACCAGAGGCCAGAAAATTCTGAACCTGAGGAATCAGCAACTGTAATGGCACACTGCGACTGCGTCCTCTGGCCAATGCAATGGTGCAAAACGTACAGAAATGATTGCACCCATTTTGTACCTGAATAAAGGCCTTGACCTGCCCCGCCACAGGAGTAATCAGAGGCACCTGGTCCACCACCGTTTGCGCCATCGGCCCAAGAACCCTACTCTCGCTGTCGGGTTTAAAATTCGATGGATCCGCCTTGGCGTCATTGCCTAAAAGACGATCGATTTCTGGCATGCTGGCAAATATTTTTGGTCGTAACTGTACGGCACACCCCGTCACGATGATATACGCATCGGGGTTTTCCCGTCTTAATCGTCTAATGGTTTGTCGGGCCTGACGTTCGGCCTCATTGGTGACGGCACACGTATTGACAATAATGGCATTTTCCACTTTTTGCTCGTCTGCCCAAGTTTTCATAACCTCTGATTCGGCCGCATTCAATCGACAACCCAAAGTGACCACGCGCGCAGATGTCATCCCAGTAAACAATTGATCAATAATCCCCATAATAGTACCTTTTTTTTCAAAAAAATTCAAGTCAGCACCCCCATCCTGGCTTCCTGACGCCGCAATACCCTCCCCTTTGATCTACTCTGCCCGCAGAATACCGCTCGGATAAAAACGGCTTTACGCATTGGTAAAAAATCAGTTAAAATTGTACGATATTTTAGAAAAACAAGCCCCCGATTTTGCACTGCCCATTACCGCTGTTATACCCACGCTTTTTTCTTGACCATTGAAACTAACCATGCCCCAATCCGTCTTACATCAACAGATGTCCAGTTTGAATGCGGCCCAATACCAGGCTGTGATGGCTCCGTTACAAGATATGTTGATTTCTGCTGGTGCCGGAACGGGAAAAACCAGAGTTTTAACCCTGCGTTATGCCCACTTGGCGTTAGACCACAATATTGACCCAAAAACCATCATGGCGGTCACCTTTACCAACAAGGCCGCCAATGAAATGAAGAGGCGATTGCAAGATCTTTTTCCTGTAAAAAATCTGTGGATTGGAACGTTTCACAGCTTGGGCTTGCGTCTGTTGCGCCAATATGCCGACTTAATCCATCGCCGATCCGATTTCAGTATCCTGGATACCCAGGATCAAAATGCCTTAATGCAAAAATTAATCAAGGCGGCCGGATCGACCAAAACCTATACACCCCGCATGATCTTGCCCGTCATTAGTGGTTGGAAACATCGCTTGTTATCCCCCGATGATGTCCTGCATCCCCCTGTTCCTTTTTATCTAGAGATGTACAAGGCCTATCAAGAACATTTGGTGCAAATGAATGGTTTGGATTTTGATGACTTGCTGATGTGCAGCCTGAACATGATGCAAAAACACCCGGAAATTGTTGAATCTTGCGGATTTCAACACATTTTGGTCGATGAGTACCAGGATATTAACAGCATGCAGTATTTGTGGTTAAGGTCCCTGTGTCGTCCAGAAACCAAAGTGTTTTGTGTTGGCGATGATGATCAATCCATTTACGGGTGGCGCGGGGCCAGCATTGATAAGATTTTGAAGTTTAACCAGGATTTTCCCTCGGCCGGCCTGTTATGTCTAGAAGACAACTATCGTTCTACACCCCACATTTTGTCAGCCGCCAGCCATTTAATTGGGCACAATTCTGCCAGGCATGGTAAAACATTGCGTACACAATCGGCATCAGGTGAAAAAGTAACCATTCAGGGGTTGTGGGACAGTGGCGAAGAGGCCGCCTTTATCGCCGATCAAATTATGGCATCGGCTCGGGCTGGAATATCCTTGTCCAACATGGCCATTTTGGTCAGAACGGGCGCCCAAACCAGGGAATTCGAGGAACGCTTTGTTCAGCAAAACATCCCCTATTATTTGGTGGGCAACACGCGATTTTACGATCGTTTGGAAATTCGTGACGTGGTGGCCTATTTGCGCGTTGTGCATTCTGAAACGGATAACTTGGCTTTTGATCGCATTATTAATACACCAAAACGGGGTATTGGGCCCAGCACCATGGAAACGTTATATGCCCTGGTACCAGAGCATGCAGGATCTTTGGAACGTGCTGCCAGAGCACTAAGCGGCACCCTAAAAGATGGCGTGTTGTCGCGCCGTTTGAATGCCTTTTTATCGCTGATCAGTGCCTGGCGTAACGGACTAAACACCATAAGCTTGAGCCAATTAACCGAACGCATCATCACCGATTCTGGGTATGCCAACATGTGGAAAGAACAAGGTGTCCAGGGCCAAGCCCGCATGGACAACATCACGGAATTAATCAAAAGTATCGATCATTTTGCCACTTTGGGTGAATTTTTAGAACACGTCAGTTTGCTGACTGATATTGGCGATGGCGCACACAACGAAGGCATTGCCATGATGACCTTGCACGCAGCCAAGGGTTTGGAATTTGATCATGTATTCTTACCTGGGTGGGAGGAAGGCCTGTTCCCCCACGTCCGATGCATCGAGGAACAGGGTAAAAAAGGTGTAGAAGAAGAACGCCGGTTGGCCTATGTGGGGTTAACGCGCGCCAAGAAAACCAGCACCATCAGTTTTTGTTGGAATCGAAAAGGGCATCAGGGATTTTCCCCGTCCTCACCATCGCGCTTTATTCAAGAATTGCCTGCTGATGATGTGACCATGACATTAAAGTTAAAACGCAATGCCCCAGATGCCTGTGTTGCTGAGCAAAAACGCGTGATGCACAATGTATTTGGCCCAGGCGTGGTGCAAACAAAAATCGGCCATATGGTGTCTGTCTTTTTTGAAAAGCACGGATTGAAAAAAGTTATCGATCGATTTTTAAAGTTTATTTGACGCCATGATACCCAAACCACCCCCCCATGAGATGTCTAAGCGCTCTGATGGGTCCACCACGTTGCATCATTTCCCGGCCCATTTCCATATTGAACATTTGGCTAAAACCGTTTCAGAGGGGCCCTTTTTGGGGATTGATTGGGGAAAATCTCGTGTGGGCATTGCTCTGTCTGATCCAGACAATACCCTATCTATGCCCCTGAGTATTGTGTCCACAGGTGGGGCGCTGCGCGGTGCGCTGTCCCAATTATGGAAGGATTATGCCATCAAAGCCATTGTGATGGGTTGGCCGATGCACCATACAGGTGAACCCAGCGCTTTGTGCGCCCCCATTTTACGTCTGGCCACCCGTTTACATCACGATCATGGTTGGCCCATTGCCCTGTATGACGAGCGTCTTACTACCCAAGGTGTGGCGGCCTATTTACATCAACCCAAGGCGGTTATTGACGATCATGCTGCCGCCCTTATGCTTCAAGGAGCCATTTTTCGATGGAAAACAATCACTTCTCCACCCTGCCCTTACACAGCGATTCGACCATCACCGTTATAGGGGCTCGCGAACACAACCTGAAAAACATCAATCTCAGTTTACCCAAAGGAGATTTAATTGTTTTTACAGGCCCCAGCGGGTCTGGCAAGAGCTCTTTAGCCTTTGATACCTTGTATGCCGAAGGTCAGCGGCGCTATGTCGAGAGCTTGTCGGCCTATGCTCGACAGTTTTTAGACCAAATGTCCAAACCCAATGTGGATCGCATTGATGGATTATCGCCCGCCATTTCCATCGATCAGAAAACCACAGGCAACAATCCCCGTTCCACAGTGGGCACGGTGACAGAAATTTACGATTATTTACGCCTGCTTTTTGCTCGCGTTGGCACCGCATACTCGCCCACGACTGGTTTGCCCATTTCACCGCAAACCAGGCCCCAAATGATTCAGCGCATTGAAAAAATGCCAGAAAACACCCGCTATATGCTGCTCGCCCCCATTGCGCGCAGTGAAAAAGGAGAATTTCGAAAAGAGCTAGAGGATTTACGTAAACGGGGATATCAACGGGTACAAATCGATGGCATCATTCATGAATTGGATGGTGTTTTGCCTGTTCTGACCAAAAACAAACGTCACACCATTCATGTAGTGATTGATCGCTTGGTGCAAAATGATCAAGAGGAGACAAGAGCCCGTTTAATGGCCAGTTTGGAAACGGCACTGACTTTGGGTCGAGGCGTTGTGGTCGTTTCCCCTGTACAGTCCCAGGACGACGAGAATCAGATAGAACCCTTTACCCTGTCATCCCAATTTTCTTGTCCAGAATCGGGTTTTACACTGGAAGAAATCGAACCTCGGCTGTTTTCTTTCAACAATCCTTTTGGCGCTTGTCCGGCATGTTCTGGTTTGGGAATACCCGAATGGGGGGTGGCCCATTACAGTGATGATTTGATGGATGTGGCAAAATTACCCATCTGTGAAGCCTGCCAAGGGTATCGTTTAAAGCCCGAGGCATTATGCATCAAAATTTCTGGCCATCATATCGGTCAAGTCTGCCAACAGGCAATCGAGGACATTTTCAAGTGGTGCCAGAATGTGCCTCTGGATTTGAATACTCAACATTTGGCCATTGCCGATCGCATTCTGAGAGAAATTAACAGCCGGTTGTGCTTTTTGCTAGAGGTCGGATTGGGGTACCTGTCCCTGTCTCGCGGATCAGGAACCTTGTCCGGTGGAGAAAGCCAGCGCATTCGTTTAGCCTCTCAGGTGGGATCAGGCTTAACGGGCGTATTGTATGTATTGGATGAACCATCCATTGGGTTGCATCAACGGGATAATGCTCAGCTGTTAAAAACCTTAACGAAATTAAAGACGTTGGGTAATACGGTGATTGTGGTCGAACATGACGAGGATGCCATTCGATTGGCTGATTATGTGGTTGATTTTGGCCCAGGAGCAGGACGTTTTGGCGGGGAAATTTGCGCCCAAGGCCCCCTGCAGTCCATTTTGGCATCCCCCAACAGCCTGACGGGTGATTTCCTAAGTGGTCGAAAACGCATCGATGTGCCCGAAAATCGCCGGACCAGTGATCGAAAATTGCGCATTGTCAATGCCTGGGCCAACAATTTGAAACACATTAACGTGGACTTTCCCCTTGGAACATTCATTGCCGTTACAGGCGTTTCTGGCAGTGGAAAATCATCCCTAATTATGGATACGTTACGAGAAGGGTTGGCCGACCATTGCAACAAGTCGTCTTTTTCTGTGGCGTGCGATCGTATCGAGGGCACAGAGCACATCGACAAGTTGGTATCCATTGATCAATCACCCATTGGACGAACACCCCGATCCAATCCGGCAACCTATACAGGCGTATTTACCCCCATTCGAGAATGGTTTGCCTTTTTACCCGAATCCAAAGCATTGGGGTATGGTCCAGGTCGCTTTTCTTTTAACGTCAAAGGTGGGCGATGCGAAGCCTGTGAAGGCGACGGTGTTTTAACCATTGCCATGCATTTTTTGCCCGATATTCAAGTCCCCTGCGAGGCCTGCAAAGGAAAACGTTACGGATACGATACCTTGGGCATTACATACAAAGGGAAATCCATCGCCGATGTTTTGGCCATGTCGTGCGAGGAAGCCGCTGTATTTTTCAGCGCCATTCCCAGCATTGCTCAACGTTTAAATACTCTGGTGGCCGTGGGATTGGGGTATATGCAGATTGGTCAATCAGCCCCCACATTATCAGGAGGTGAAGCCCAAAGGGTTAAATTGGCCAAGGAGCTAAGTCGCCGTTCCACGGGAAAAACAGTGTATATTTTGGATGAACCCACCACAGGTTTGCATTTTAACGATGTCAAAGTATTGTTGGGTGTATTGCATCGTTTGGTGAATCAGGGCAATACGGTGATTGTCATCGAACACAATCTAGAAGTGGTTAAAACCGCCGACTGGGTGATTGATATTGGACCAGAGGGTGGCAGTGGAGGGGGCGTTGTGGTATCCGCAGGCACACCTGAACATGTGGCTCAAACGGCTGGCAGTTACACGGGGCAATATCTCGCCCCTTTGTTACAGAATACCGCTGTGCCCCTTGAGTCTAGAGGCTGTGTTCTCTAAGCTGTAAAAAAGATCTAAGGGTGATGCCTATGACTGCCTCTTTACCGTCCACGACGCTGGTCAAACCCCAGTGGATCAAAGCCAGAGCGGCGTTAACACAGACGTATTATGAAACGGCCGATACCGTTCAAAAGTTAAATCTGCATACGGTGTGTCAAGAAGCGGCTTGTCCAAACATTGGGGAATGTTGGAGTAAAAAGCACGCCACCGTGATGATTTTAGGGCGCATTTGCACCCGAGCTTGTCGATTTTGCAATGTGGCGACGGGAAAACCTACCCCAGTGGACCCCATGGAACCAGAAAACACAGCTCTTTTGGTGAAATCCTTGGGACTGGCCCATGTGGTGATTACCTCCGTTGATCGGGATGATTTGCCTGATGGGGGGGCAGAGCATTTTGCCCAAACCATTCGGGCCATTCGTGCACAAATGCCCGAAACCACCATCGAGGTATTAACCCCTGACTTTTTGAATAAAAATGGGGCGCTGGAAACGGTCATGGCGGCGCGGCCCGATGTGTACAATCATAATGTGGAAACAGTGGCACGTTTGTATCCTCATGTTCGTCCAAAAGCGCGGTATTTTCATTCTCTGTATCAATTAAAACGGGCAAAAATGTTGGATGCGTCTGTGTTTACCAAATCGGGGTTTATGGTAGGATTGGGCGAGGATGCCATGGAAATTCGACAACTGATGAATGATTTACGTTCTGCAGATGTGGATTTTTTAACCGTTGGACAATATTTACAGCCCACGCCAAAACATTATCCTGTGATGGCGTATTTACCGCCCAAGGCCTATACATTAATCGAACGTGCCGCGCACAGAAAAGGATTTTTACACGTATCGGCATCACCATTGACACGATCATCATACCATGCGGGGGATCATTTTCAGCGTTTAAAAGCCGCAAAACAATCCCACACCTGTGAATAAGGGGCACAGCGGGCGTCAGAAAAAGCCTACATGTGAAATCATCTTTGACAATGTCAGCATTTTTGAGTGTAATAAGAACGAAGAATATTAGCCAACAGAGAGCATTTAACCATGTCTATCCCAACCATTTCTGTCACGTTTGTTCAAGATGGCACCCCCATTACCGTTCAATCCTGTGTCGGAATGACCCTTTTGGAAACAGCCCGCAGTCACCACATCCCTCTGGAAGGGGCCTGTGAGGGATCATTGGCGTGCTCTACCTGTCACGTCATTGTGGATCCAAAATGGTATCCAAAATTATCTGAAACCTCTGTGGACGAAGAAGATATGTTGGATTTGGCCTTTGGTTTAACCAGCACATCTCGTTTAGGGTGCCAAATTGTGTTGTCCCTTGAATTAGACGGCTTGGTGGTCACCATTCCAGGACAAACACGCCATTTGGTATCTATGAACAACAAAGACTTTGTGGACTAATTGTAATATTTGCATTTTTGATATGGAAAAGGATACTCTGGGAAAGAGAAGGCTTTATTTACTATATATTTTTTATACTAATCAGCGCCTTTTTCGATAAAAAATTTGCAATTTTACATAAAATAGATCTTATCCTAGGAGTATGTCTTTATGTCATCCCGAATACCGTCACTTCGAACGTACAATATGCTTTTGCTGGAAGAAAGCATTGCCATGCCAAAAGGTCAATTAAATGTTTCTGATTTATCTCACGCCATAAAAAATCTGAAGAATTTAAAAAACTTTAAAGAGGGTGAAGAGCTGGTTCTATTAAGAAGAAGGCCCGTTTTATCTGATAATTCCAGCAGGGGCAACCACAGAAGGTTAAAAGATGACAGGGCATTAACCCTAGATCAGTTGTATTCTGTGGGCACCTTGGTCAAAATTGCTTCTGACAAAATCAGTTCTGATCAAAACTATGCTTATGGTCGAAAGGTTATATTCACCGCAATCCAACGTTTTGCCGTCACCAGTATTACGGTGGACGAGCCCACATCCATTGTCTATGGACACACACTGGAAACAGAAATCAAGTCACTCATCGGTATAGAGGCCAGACGCCCTTTGGTGGAACAACACGTACGTAAAATGTGTGACGATGGCATTATACGGTCAAAAGATGCTGATAAACTCTTGTTGATTTTAAGCACGTCTGATCACGAAGAAATGCTGGATCTGTTGGTTCATGTTTTGGATATGGATATTATGGAATTGTCCACAAAACAAGAGGTTTTGGAAACTGCCTGCCTGGAAACACGATATGATCTGGTGCTGGAAAGTTTGATCAATAAAATAGAGCGCATTGCGATACAGAAAAAACTGAAAATAACGATGCAGCAAAAGCACAATGACAATCAGAAGAAGTATTTAGAAGCCATATATAAGCAAACCATAGAAGAAGAGTTTGGTGGGGATCCTAGCCTGATGGCTGTATCTCAAAAAATTAAAAGTTCTAAAATGCCTCCAGCAGCCCAGGAAAAAGCTCTATCGGAACTTGAAAAACTACGAAGAAGTTCTCATCAAGAAGCCGCCCTCATACGAACATATATTGATTTTTTATGTGATTTACCATGGGAAATCCGTTCCGAACTGGAAAATAATCTAAATAAAGCCGAAAAAATATTAGACGAAACCCACTATGGCTTGGAAAAAATCAAAGAAGCCATTGTGATGCATATCGCGGTCAGCATGCGTGCAAAAGGACCCATGGGCAACATACTCTGTTTTGTTGGGCCTCCTGGGGTAGGTAAAACGTCGCTGTCATCCACTGTGGCAAAGGCGTTGGGTCGAAAATTTATACGCTTTGCCCTGGGTGGTGTCAAGGACGAAGCGGAAATCAGAGGTCATCGACGGACCTATTTAGGGTCAATGGCTGGAAAAATTTTAAACGCCATCAAAAATTGCGGCACCATGAATCCCGTATTTTTATTGGATGAAATTGATAAAACAGGCCGAGATTTTCGAGGAGATGTATCGGACGCGTTGCTGGAAGTGTTGGATCCAGAGCAAAATCATGAGTTTACAGATCATTATTTAGAGATCCCCTTTCCCCTGAACGAATGTTTTTTCATTTGCACAGCCAATGATGTCAATAAAATTCCGGCGGCTTTGTACGATCGTATGGAAATCATCCAACTGTCCAGTTATACCCATGATGAAAAGTTGGAAATTGCCAAGAAACATTTGGTCAAAAAACAAATGGCGAAAAGTGGGGCTCTGGATTCAGAATTTTCCATCAACGATAAGGCTTTAGGGTTGTTGATCGATCAGTATACCAGGGAATCTGGAGTGCGCGATTTAAGCAGAAAAATTAAGTATTTGATTGGTAAAGCCATTGTGCAGAACATCAAGGGGAGCATGCCTGTTGAACCAGCCAATGAGAGCACGCAAAACGCGGATCAGGATGGAACTGGACAGAATCCTGCAAGCGTGCAGAGTATTTCGCCTGAATCCCCACAAGAGGATGAAGCTGGTGCATTCCCATCAGGACATCCTGAAACAGAAGACGCCGTTCGGAATAAAAAGCAAAACAAGAAACTGACAAAAAAGATAAAGCTTTCCATTACGCCAAGTAATTTGGAACAACACCTTGGCCCTGCCCCGTATTCCGAGCGCGACAAAAAACGATCCAATCAAATTGGGGTGATTAACGGTTTGGCGTGGAGTTCTGTCGGTGGATCTGTGTTAATGATCCAAACGTCATTGATTGCGGGTCGTGGTAAAATCATCAGCACCGGCAGCCTAGGCAATGTGATGGAGGAATCAACCAAGGTTGCTTTTACCTGTATTAAATCCATGGCAAAAGAGAGGGGTTTTTCCTTGGACATGCTGAAAAACAAGGATATTCACGTTCATTTTCCAGCGGGAGCCACACCAAAAGATGGTCCATCCGCCGGTTGCGCCATTGCACTGTCTATTCTTTCAGTGTTGCTGAATATACCCATTTCCAGTGGCATTGCCATTACAGGAGAAATCAGTTTAAACGGTGAAAGTTGGCCCATCGGGGGGTTAAAAGAAAAGCTGTTGGCGGCCCATCGATCTGGGATTAAAACGGTCTTGATTCCAGAATCCAATCGAGGCAATGTCATCGATATTCCTCAAAATGTATTGGATGACCTTAAAATTGTGTACATATCGCACCTGGATGACGCCCTGAAACATGCCTTGGTTGGATACAGCCGTCAATTCAGCGCTGCGGGTACAGAATCAGAGGGAGAAAAAGCAGGTCTGGGCCGTAAGTCAAAAAAATCACCGAAATCCCAGGCCAATCAAGACAAGCATCCCGTTGGGGGCAATCTGGAGGACGCAGAAACAAATTGGGAAACGGATACCAAAGAGGGAGATGACGAAGAGGGAAGCACAAAACCACACTAATCAGCGCCCAGCAGGCTGCCCTTTGTGTGGTCTGCTGGGGGTATGGGGGGCATTGTGATTAAGGGGGCTGTTTGTTTGGCCAAGACTTGAAAATCTTTGAGAGCATTGTTCTCTGTTTGGGCATCAGCGGCCCCTGTTGTGTTGGCCGCAATCCTTTCAACCAGAGCATCCTGATTTCATTGCTTTTTTTATGGGTCCGAGGTATGATCTACAGTCCCTTTAATATAATGGCTATGACACTGAATCGCTCTAAAACTGTATTAAGATCCCCCTTGTTTGACGCATGTTTAACGTGGATGATCTGCAGTTTATTTTACAGCTTGCAGTTTTTTTTACGCAGTTCCCCCAATGCCATGGGTCCGTCGTTGATGACATATTTTAGCATTGGTATAGAAGAAATCAGTTGGTTTTCAGCCATGTACTTTGTATCGTACTCTTTGCTGCAGGTCCCTTTGGGGGTCGCGCTGGATGTGTGGGGCCCAAAAAGCACTTTGCGTATTGGTACAATCATTTGCACAGGGGGTGCCATACTGTTTGTATTGTCCCCCACTTTTGGATGCGCATTGTTCGCACGTATGTTGATTGGAATGGGGGCGGCGGCATCCTTTATTGGCAGTATTCGCATGAGCACTCTGTGGTTTTCCCCACAATATTTGGCTTTTTCCATTGGTTTATTGTCTGCTGTCGGGAAAATGGGCAGTGCGTTGGCCCTGAAGGTTTTGCCTTATCTTTTGGAATATGGGTACAGCTGGCAATGGGTCATTGGGTTGTTGTGCGTTGTGGGTACCGTATTGACCTTTTTTGCATGGATCTTTTTAAAAAATGGCCCCCGGGATGTTTTTTGTGGGGTATCGAGCACCCCATCTTGGTCCATTATTTGTCAAGAGTGCTGGAGCGTATTAAAAAAACCCATCGTATGGGCCATGGGCATTTATGGATATTCCATGTATTTGGTTCTATCGGTGTTATCGGACACCTATTCCATTGGTTTCTTATCGTCCAGTTTGAAGATCTCAAAAGAATATGCGGGCAGTTTGTGCTCTTGGGCCCCTATTGGTTCGGCCATTGGCGCATCTCTGATTTCCTTTTTATCCGATCACTTTAAGCAACGCAAATTATTTTTACGCATCTGTTCCTGCATGACGTTATTGATCAGCAGTTGGATTTTTTACGGCCCTGCCCTGCCTGCGACCATCGTAGGTGTGTTGTTTTTTGTACTGGGCGTTGTTTCCAGTGGTCAAATTTTAATTTTCGCCATTGTGGCAGAGAGTTTCCCACCCCGTTTAACAGGCATTTCCATCGGCATTACCAATGCATTATTGATGTTGGGCGGCGCCATTCATAACCCTTTGGTGGGGGAGATTTTAACTCTTCGATCGGGAAAATTGGGCGGCGAACCACAGCTCATGGATTATCGCTTAGCATTTAGCACCTTAACCGTCTGTTTTTTCATCGCATCCATTATCAGCTTTTTTTCAAAAGAAACTCATCCTTCCAAAAAACCTCCTATGGTGGCATAATTTTTCACCTTTCAGCCCCCTATCCTGGGGGGCATCATGACTGTGGTATCATTCGACAATCCGGGGGGAGCTGCAGGTCAAGGCATTGGCCTGATTGACTCCTTTGGAATATTCTCCTTGGTGGGTATTTTTGGGCAGATCGCAGCTTAAAAACAAATCTTCCCCACTCAGACTGCATTGCTCACGACATGGGCTGTGGGTCATACTGCGCCATCATCACAATCCAGAATAGATTTTTGATTATGGCATTTGGTACAATCATAAATATAGTGCACCTCGTTTTACCATTACACAATGGTGCATAAATAGCGCAGTAAAAAAAACAATAATCTTATTTTTACAATTCGTTTTTCCGCGCCTTCTGCTCCCCTCTTTTTTAAGGATTCATCATGACCGATTCAGACGATCGTCCCATTTTTTTACTCAGCATGGATGGTGGCGGCATTTTAGGATTATTTGCATTGTCTGTATTGAAATATTTAGAAAACAAAACCAAACGCCCCATTTATTCTCTTTTTGATTGCATTGCAGGTGTTTCTGCGGGGGGGTTAATCGCCCTTGGTCTGGTCGTACCAAAGGACAATAAACGCACAGCGGCCTATTGCGCAGAAGAATTATTTGAGGCATTTCAAACGGGCGCCCAACGGATTTTTCAGAAAAAAATCAGGCACAAAATTCCCATAATCAGTACTCTGGATTCTTTATTTTCAGCAAAATATTGCGCGTTGACCGCAAAAAAAATATACACAGAGTTGGTGGGAAAACACACGTTTTCCCAAAGCCTGACCCAAACCATTATACCGGCATATCATATCCACGGAACGGATTTGAAGAATCCGCGCATCAAGGTTTTTGATTCTCTGGCTATTGAGCGTAAAAAAAACCACGATTATTTTATGTATGACATTGCGTTGGCTACATCGGCTGCTCCTACCTACTTTCCCCCTCACCGCATGCATATCATTACCCATGGAAAATCAACGCTTTCTGATCATTATTTTATCGATGGGGGGGTTGCCATCAACAATCCGACTCTATTGGCTTATGAAAAGTTACGCTCGCATTACCCCAAATCCCCCATTCATATTCTGTCTTTGGGGACTGGTCGTCCATCGGATAGTTATGCGGATATCAAGCAGGATCAGTGCCCAGGGGTATGGTCTTGGTTCAGTAAAATCGGGGTCTTGATCAGCGACCCTCAGTTGTCTGTGTATGAAAAATTACTGAAAAATGCGCGAAAAAAAGACAAGAACGTGGCCATGTTCTGGAGAATAGAACCTCTGCTGAACGCATCTTTGTCCCAAATGGACAATGTTTCAGATAGCCATTTGCAGCACATTCAAAAAATCAGTTCTGACAGTATTGATTATTATCGTCATGTTTTGGACACCATCGTTTATGTTTTGTCACAACGGCAAATGGCAAAATAAATGGATGATTGTCTGGTTTTTGACTACAAACCGTGAGGTGGTGGGCATAGGGCATGATCAGTAATCCAACTGCATGGCCGCACGAACATGGCTCATTTTTTCCTGCACCCTTTGACGAGCCTGTTTCGATCCGTGCATCAAGACTTCCATGGCATCTTGGTCACGTACCGTTTGGCGTTTTTCCCATATGGGCCCTAACAACGTCTCTAACACAGAAAACAAATATTTTTTTAACACCACATCTCCCAGACCACCCTTCTCATAATGGGCTTTAAAGGCGCGGACCTGTTCTTGATCTGGGGCAAAGGCGTCCAAATAATGAAAAATCATATTGCCGTCTACTTTTCCCGGGTCTTGAACATGAATATGTCCTGGATCGGTATACATTTGAAACACTTTTTCGCGCAAAACCTCTTTACTGTCTTTTAAATAAATCGCATTGTTCAGTGATTTGCCGGCCTTGTGTTGCCCATCAATGCCCATCAATCGTGCTGTGGGGCTGAGGACGCCTTTGGCTTCTTGTAAACAGGGGCCGTACAGTCGATTAAATCGGCGTACAATTTCATTGGTGATTTCAATCATGGGCAATTGATCTTCTCCGACGGGCACCAATATGGTTCCTGATTCCAAACGACCAAAGGCGGTAATATCGGCGGCTTGACTGACGGGATAACACAAAAATCCTGCGGGCAAGCTTTCTTGCATTCCTTTTTGCTGAATTTCAGCTTTAACGGTGGGGTTACGCTCTAAGCGACTGACCGTCACCAAATTCATAAAATAGGCGGTCAATTCACATAATTCTGGGACTTGGGATTGGATAAAGAGTGTGGTTTTTTCAGGATCAATACCGATGGCTAGGTAATCTTTGACCAGTTCCAAAGTATATTGGCGCACCAAAGTTGGGTGCTCGAAGTGATCAGTCAGTGCCTGAGTGTCCGCCACCATAATATACATGTCATGGGATTGGGGGCTGTTTTGTAGATCCAGGCGATTTTTTAATGACCCAATATAATGACCAAGATGCAATGGTCCTGTGGGGCGATCTCCTGTTAACACAACAGATTTGTAAGGATTTTGAAGGTTCATAAACGATATTTTTGAATGGCATTTTTATGCTACATCCTCTTTGATCATGATTCAAGCAACGATAAAAAGCGAGGGATATAGGGGTTTTTTGGGGGGTTGGCGGGGGTTTAGTATTTTTTTTGCATTTTTTGCTAAAAGGGTGTTGACGGGGCTGTGGGGGTTGGTGTAGATTGATGGAGTGATCTTT
>VGCF01000015.1 GCA_016870135.1 Alphaproteobacteria bacterium | reverse complement strand
ATTAGAAATGTCAGCCAATCAATTGGCCATGCGTTTGTTAGGGCAAGAAACAGGCATTTCATCCGATCGCATTCGTCGCGGGGCCATTGAACAGAGTCATTTTCCTGCCTTTGTCGAAGTATCAAGAAAACTGCACGGCTTGCCCTTATTTATTGACGATACGCCGGCCCTGACCATTGCAGGGTTACTGACCCGCTGTCGGCGCTTAAAGCGTAAAGAAAACATCGGACTGGTATTGATCGATTATTTACAGCTGTTGTCATCTGGTCGATCGGGTGGGGACAATCGGGTACAAGAATTATCCGAAATTACCCGGGGGTTAAAGGCGCTGGCCAAGGAGTTACAAGTCCCTGTGATTGCCCTGTCCCAGTTATCACGGGCCGTGGAACAACGCGACGATAAACGCCCTCAATTGTCAGATTTACGCGAATCAGGCACCATCGAACAAGACGCCGACGTGGTGATGTTTGTGTACAGAGAAGAATATTACGAATCACGCAAAAAACCCACCGAAGGGTCTGAAAAAATGGCTGCCTGGCAAAAAACCATGTCCGATATTTATAATGTGGCGGAAATCATCATTGCCAAACAGCGTCACGGTCCCATTGCCACAGTTCCGTTGCATTTTGACGCCCAACGCACCAAGTTTTCCAACCTGGCAAAGGACTCCAATTATGCCTCTCGCATTCCACAAGAATAATTCAGGCCACACCAGAGTATTTCCCAGACATGTTCGTTGGATGATGGCGCTATACGGTGGGGCTTGGTGGTTCATTACCCCATTTTTAATGCTGGTTTTCAAGATTTTAGGTCAAAAAGACCCCGCATGGTTGGAATTTACGGGTCATCACACCACGGACCGTCCTGATGGAACAGTCATTTGGATTCATGGGGCCAGTTTAGGTGAGTTGCGCTCTGCTTTACCACTGATGCGCCATTTAAAGGCCTATAACCCCAATATTCATTTATTGATCACGGGGTGTAACAGTCCAGCTGTGCGCACCATCGGACCCCATGTTCCAAAAGGATCCTTTGTCTTTTTGTGGCCATTGGATGCACCTTTGTTTGTCAAGCGATTTTTGGACCACTGGAAACCCCACACAGTCTGTTTTTTGGAATGCGAGTTGTGGCCGTGCTTACTGGACACTCTGAATAAAAAACACATTCCATTTTTTAACATCAATTTTTTTACCGATGCCAAATCGATTGCTTACTACAGAATGTTGGGATCTTTTTTTCCCAGCTTGCTGTCGCGATCATCAGGCATCTGGATGTCATGTGCCGACAGCGTGTACCAATCTGGGGTGCGTAATGGACTGATCAGGTCCCCATTAATGCCCTCGTTAAAATACGGGTTTACCCCCTTTTCAAAACAAAAATCTTGTGTTTTACCCGACCTATCCCAAAGGATTTTTTGGTTGGTTTCCTGTACAACACAGGACGAAGAAGCCTTGATATTCAACACCCACAAACAATTACAACAGCGTTATCCCCATTTGTTATTAATTTGGGCCTTGCGTCATCCTGCCAGCCCTGCCTTTTTAAGGCTGTTGAATCACAGCGGTCAAATCTACTCTTTCCGGTCCAAAAAACCAGAAATGGACAAAACGTGTACCATATACCTTGTGGATACACTGGGAGAATTGGATGCATTTTACAGCCAAGCACCCTTTGTCATCATGGGCAATTCCTTTACCAAAAAGGGAGAGGGTCACAATGTTTTGGAACCCATTGCCCAAGGATGCCTGCCCATTGTTGGGCCATTTATGCCGGTCAACCAACATGTGGTGGACGATTTTTTATCCGTTGGTGCCATTGTTCAAACGCAAGCCCTAGCGTTAACGGGTGTGGTGGATGGTTTTTTACAAGATCCAATGCGTGCACGCCAAATGGTGCAAAATGGCATGGCAAAACTGTCGGAAAAAAAGGCAGAATTACAGAGTTTTTTGGACCAATTAATGCCTGAAATTTGCCCACCATCGCCTTATCATGCCTCACTGAAAACCCCAGAGACCATTGGATAGAGACTGGCAAAAAGTGAAATATTCCTTATACTGGAAAAGATTCTTATATCCTGTACACGTTGATGTTCCTTAGCGATGATTTGCAACAATTAATCCAAACATTTTGCAAATTGCCAGGCATTGGCCCTCGATCAGCCCGGCGTGTGGTGCTGCATTTGTTAAAAAATAAACATTCGATCGTCACTCAGTTAAAAGAAACCTTGGAAAAGGTGGCCAACCATCATCGCGAATGCACCATTTGTGGGTATATTGATTCACGCAATCCATGCTTTTTTTGTACTTCACCCCATCGCGACCCATCGGTTTTATGCATTGTGGCGGATACAGGCGACGTTTGGGCCTTTGAAAAGGCCTGTTTCTTTAAGGGTCAATACCATGTTTTAGGCGGCATGATTTCTGCATTTCACGGAAAACGTCCCGAAGATTTAAACCTGGCATCGCTGAAAAACCGTTTGTCAAACGTGGTTAAAGAAGTTATTTTAGCCATGGATGGCACGCTGGAAGGGCAAACCACATTGCATTATATCACGTCTAGCATCCATCAATGGGCACCGCATATCCGAATTTCTGGTCTAGCCAAGGGCATGCCTGTCGGTGGTGAATTTGACTATATGGATCAAGGTACGCTGATCAGTGCGTTTACGGGGCGACAAAACGTCCCCCATCTGGCCGATAGCATTCAACAATGGAGATAATGTTCATGCTTTTTCCTCTTTTCTATTAAGGTTTTATCTATGCCTAGCACGTCACGCCCCTTAGGTTTATTTTCTGTTATCGCCATGGTAGTCAGTTTACAGCTGGGTTCAGCCATGTTTTTATTGCCCAGCCTGTTGGCACCCTATGGATTTTTAGGCATTTCCAGTTGGCTAATTTCTGGCGTGGGGGCCATGGTGTTGTGTCATGTTTTTTCTGCCCTATCCCAAGCACACCCCATGGTGGGCGGGCCACACGTTTACATCGAGCACGCGTTTGGCAAACGTTGGGGGTTTTATGCTGGATGGACCTATTGGGTTTTGGGCTGGTTGGCCTCTGCCCCATTGGTTATGATGGCGCTGGATTCTTTGGAAAATCTGTTGCATCCTTGGGTTATGTTTGGAGTGATGTCCAGGATTGGGTTTCAAATAATGTTATTATGGGGCTTGATGATGCTGAACATTCGGGGCAGCCAATTGTCTGGCCTAGGGGAACGTTTATTCGGCGTATTAAAGCTGTTCCCATTGATCATTTTACCCCTGATCAGCATCCCTTTTTGGAGTACAGACCTGCTGACTGCTCCCATAATGGATACGCCGTTGGTGGCTGTAAATGGCGCCAGTTTATTAACCTTTTGGGGGTTTGTGGGCCTAGAAGCGGGAACAACCATTGCCGATTCAGTCAAAGACCCGAAAAAGATTATTCCTCGGGCTCTGTTTTGGGGAACAGTGCTGGTGCTGGCGGTGTACATCATGAATACCACCAGTATTTTGGCCGTTGTCCCCAGAGACATATTAATGAAAACACCAAACAGTTATGGGGCATTACTGGATCGGTGTTGTGGATCTGGATGGGGAAAATTGATTGACCTGACCATTTTAATCGTATGCATTGGCTCATTAAATTCATGGATTTTGGCTGGTGGATCGGTCATTGCCAGTGGGGCAAAAAGCCATATTTTTCCATCTTTTTTCGGTCAAATGAACCGATACAACAGCCCCGCCATCGGCATTAAACTGACCACTTTATGCCTATTTTTGTGTGTGATGATGATGCACAATCAAACCCTGTACAATAAAATTGAACGAACCATCAGCCTTTCAATAGCCTTGTACATGGCCATTTATTTGCTGTCTGTGGCGGCATTGGTGCACTTGATCCGCACCAGTCGTATACCCAATACGCCTTTGCTGATGGGGTCTATTGCACTAAGCGGATTGTTTTGCTTGTGGATTGTGTCTTCTTTGCCTTGGATGTGTTTGGCTTTTTCCCTATTTATTCCTATGACAGGATACGGTTTCGCCCGTTTTTTTCGCTGGCCAGTGCGATAATTGATCGGGGATTACAGAGGAGTATAGAGGGCATGATCCAGCGGCCGTTATGAACCAATAGACATTTCAGGATCAAGACGGTATTCTGTTTGCACTATGAATGCTGTAAACCGTCACCTAAACGCCATGTGATCGGAATGATTGTTTTAAAAAGGGATACAATAATGTCTGCTACACAACGTCGCGAAATGGGCTTTTGGTCCGTTTTTGCTTTGGTGGTGAATTTACAGCTGGGTTCAGCCATGTTTTTATTGCCCCGATCCCTTTCCGCCTATGGCCTTTGGGGGGCACTCAGCTGGATCATCAGTGGGTTTGGAGCTCTGTCTTTAAGTCATATTTTTTCCGCTTTATCCGATCACCACCCGATGGTGGGAGGCCCCCATGTGTACATCCAACAAGCCTTTGGTCAACGGTGGGGATTTTACGCCGGATGGACCTATTGGGTGGTGGGTTGGATCAGTTCTTTACCCCTGATTTTAGTGGGAACCACAGCCCTAGAGAGTATCATGGGGGATTTTGGATTGTATGGTCGATTGATTTTTCAAGTGGCCCTGTTGTGGTCCCTGATGAGCCTGAACATTCGGGGTGCCAAATTATCTGGTTTGGGTGAAATTATTTTTTCCATTTTAAAAGTATTCCCCTTGGTGATCATTCCCTTTCTGGGTTTGCGTCATTTTAATATGGAAACCTTAACAAAGCCCATTGAAATTCCTGCTTTTTCTGCTCTCGGTGCGGCCAGTTTAATGACGTTTTGGGGGTTTGTGGGGCTAGAATCCGGAACCACAGTGGCCGATTGTGTTAAAAATCCAAAAAAAATCATACCCAGAGCGCTGTTCTGGGGTACGCTATTGGTGGCGATGCTATATTTGATGAATACGGTCAGTATTTTTGGTATTGTTCCCAGAGAGGCGTTATCCACCAATGCCAATGCCTATGGGGCCCTGTTTCAACACATGTGGGGAGATGATAAAATCATCCAAGTTTTGGTCTGCATCATGTGCTTTGGATCCCTAAACTCTTGGATATTATCTTCTGGTCAGGTGGCGTTAACGGCGGCAAATTCTGGATTACTGCCATCCTTTTTCAATCAAGTGAATGGAAAAAACAGTCCCGTTATGGGGGTTAAAATCACAACGCTGTGTTTGGCCCTGTCGTGTGCCGTTGTTTCGCTGTTGAGGTATTACAGTCAATCCTTTTCCCAACAAATTGACACATTCGTGAATACTTCTGTGACTTGTTTTATTTTGATCTATGTGATGGTCATTGTCGCGTTGATTCACTTTATTCGAAAAAAAACCATATCCTGGTCACCCTTGCTGATGATTTCGGTCGCAACCAGTACGGCTTTTTGTCTGTGGGCCATTACTTCGACCCATTGGTCCATGCTTTTAGGTGGTATAGTCGTTCCCCTCAGCGGATATATTGTGGCACGTTTGTTCCGATGGTCCGTGTTTTAGAAGGATGCCCAATGCATGGGGATTAGCCTTTTTGGTTCCAGGTCATTCTTTTTCCGCCTCCCCCTAAATCACCATAATACGCGGTGTGGCTTGGTCGGAAAAGAACAAACTGTACAGGGCCCAAACCAGGGCATCCATGCGATCGGATAGGGGGCCAGAAGCGTTCACCATCTGTTCCTCTAGGGCATGGAAATAGCCGCAATGGACAACGCGCTTTTGTTCGTACAATGCCGCAATCGGTTCCGCCCGAGCCCGCTTGCTGCGCGTGGCATATACCGACTGATACGGCACATTGGGAAACAACGAATGCAACAAATGTTGCACCATATCCCCACCGTTATTAATTTCGGCAATAATGCGATCGGCACGACTGTGTTCATAGGCTGATACGGCTGTTTTAATCCACTGTGTCGCGGAAAAGTGCCCACTGCAGTCATCCAAAACATAGCCCATACCCTGATGATCCATTCCCGCCACGATAATTCCGGTTTCTGCTCTGTTGTTCTGTTCGCTGACAGCGGGATCAATGGCCACTACAATGCGCGCCAATGATTTGGGTTTGTTTTGATGCACAATCATGTCTCTTTTCCACAGTCCTTTTCCCTGATTTTCCATGACTAAACCCTGTAATTCTTGGGCCGCAAAGGCTGTTCCTGTATAGCGATTATTTAACATTTCTAAATAGGTTTTGGGCAAATTTGATGCATTATCCCAGGTGGTGCCCCGGGTGACCACCACATCGTTGCGTTCCAGCAACTGCTTGATCAATGGGGTGGGGCGCGGTGTAGTCGTAATAATGACCCTAGGATTGGACCCCAAGCGCAACCCCATCATTAATTGATCCCAAGCCTGTTGATCGTGTTCAAATTTCGCCAATTCATCGATCCAGGCGGCATCAAATTGCGGTCCCCTTAAGCGTTGGGGTGCGTGCGCACTGTACCCCACAGCCATGGCACCACAGGGCCAAATTAATTGCCGTTTAGACGGTTCATACACCACCTTTTCTTCAGGCGCAGACACGGCTAATAGACCGCTGTTTCCCTCGATCATCACTTTGCGCACCTCGTCCATATGATGCCCTAATAAACAAATGCGTCGACAGGTTTTTTCTCGCACCCATTGTCGAATGGTTTCTGCCCCTGTGCGGGTTTTTCCAAACCCTCTGCCTGCTAAAATCAACCAAATGCGCCAATCTCCTTTGGGAACTTTTTGGCCATCTCTGGCATTGGCATCCCAATCAAACGGTTGGGTTTTAGCCGATGCATATCGTTTTAATCGATTGCGTAAAATCTTGTAACAATTCAATTGAAAAAAACCATCACTATTTATTATCAGTTTATAACAAACAATTAAGATAAATCAAACAAACGCAAAGCTCTTGTGGTTTTTCATTTTTTTATACTGATACGGTTGCCAGACAGCGCTCCTTGAACGTATCATACAGATATACCTTTTTAAGGCCTGACTGTGTTTCGCAAAAAATTACCTATGATTTTACAACGGTATTACGATTTGGAAGCCCAAGCCTCATTGCCTGACGCCCCCAGTCGACCTGATTTTGCAGATATATTACGAGAATACACCCAATTAACACCCTTTGTTCAAGAAATTCAATCATTACACGCATTGGATACAGAGCTGTCCAATCTGGGACATTTGTTAAATGATCCAGATTTTAAGGCCATGGCTTTGGAAGAAATGTCTATTTTAACCCAGCGCATCAGCGATCAAGAATGGACCATACGGTGTCTGTTGCTGCCCAAAGATCAAGATGATGATCGCAATGCCATCATGGAAATTCGTGCGGGCACTGGGGGCGAAGAGGCGGCGTTATTTGTGGGAACATTGTTACGCATGTATCGGCGCTATGCAGAACACAAGGGATGGACGTGCGAGATTTTATCAACCAGCGAGAGCGACCAAGGCGGAATCCGCGAGGTGGCCATGTCCATTTCTGGTCGCGACGTGTTTGCCCATTTAAAGTTCGAGGCCGGCGTTCATCGGGTTCAGCGCGTTCCAGAAACAGAGGCCAGCGGTCGATTGCATACCTCCACCGCCACGGTGGCCGTGTTGCCAGAAGTCGAAGACATTGATATTCAAATCGCGGAAAAAGATTTGCGCATTGATGTGTTTCGATCCAGTGGTCCAGGCGGACAATCGGTAAATACCACCGACAGTGCCGTACGCATTACTCATATTCCCACAGGATTGGTGGTGCAACAGCAGGATGAAAAATCCCAACATAAAAACAAAGCCAAAGCATTAAAAATATTGCGTTCTCGTCTGTACGACAAAATGCGCAGCGAACAAGATCAAGAACGCGCGGATTCCAGACACAGTCAAGTGGGCAGAGGCGAACGATCAGAACGCATTCGGACCTATAATTTCCCCCAAGGACGTTTAACCGATCACCGCATCAAATTAACGCTGTACAAGTTATCCCAGATCATAGAAGGTGGATCAGGGTTAGAAGAGGTGATCCAAGCCCTGTTGGCCGATGATCGTGCCCAACAATTGGCCCAAGAGGATATTTTGATTCCATCGTCTGAACAGCGCTGATCCAGCATGGGTTCCCCGTGGGAACATCGTTTAACTCCTGCTGGATCAGATTCATCCCAGCCACCTGACTGAAATCCCCAAACACCTGTATGAACGAAGATCGAAATGGGGAGGGCTGGATTAATCCCCCGATAAATCAGGGCCTACTAAGTCAATCTGTTTTTTGTCTTTTATTTTATTTTATTGCGTCAGATAATTTTGATCGCCTGCGTTTAACCAAAGTGATATTGTCTCTCAAATAAATATTATTGATTTTTGTTTCTATGGCTGTACAACGTTTTAAAAGGTTATTAATATTACGCCTAAATCCTGTAACCGAGTCATCTTGTGCGACCTTTATAAGGGCTTGACAAAACAAAGCAAAATTTTTAAAAAACAGATCCCGCTGGTCGTAGTCAGTGTGAAGTTTGTTTACATCGACATTGCTCTTCATGTATTTTACAAAAAGATCCGCGTATTCATAAATCTTACTAAAAACTTTATCCTCTTTATTATTGTCATAAAACGATAAAATTAAATCTTCTAATTTGCTTATTAAAATATATCCTTGTCCTGGACTCTTTAATACTTTTGTTGCAGCGTCCAAAGACGAACCCATACAGCGACATAATTCAGCATATAGGGGATGGCTTTCCTCAAACAGAGAAACCTCATCGCTCTCGCTCTGACTGCTATTCTCGTTCTGACTGCTATTCTCGTTCTGACTGCTATTCTCGTTCTGACTGCTTGATTCAGGTGTACTCGCGGCTGGCATATGCCCCGCGAGTGGCAAATGCTCGCCCTTACCCTTACTAACATAACCGTTCTCACTGCTTGAGTCAGACATACCCACGACTGGTAATGCAAGCACAACCATCAAACCGCACGCCATCTTTTGAGATAATTTAAAAAACTCCATTTTGATAAAATCTAAAATATATTATAACAACACTGTAAACTTTTTTTATAAAAAGAAAGCAAATCAGGGTTGACCTTTTTCTTTGTGCGTGGATGGTGTCCTTGCATAGGGATTTCAGAACAGCGTACAATTTTAGGGTGTTTTTTTGCTTTTTTCCATGCTGTATTATCTAAGTGAACTCTTCGCCAATCATACGTTTTTTAATCTATTCCGATACACCACGTTGCGTTGCCTAGGGGCCTTGTTCACATCCTTTTTCTTGGTATGGTGCATCGCGCCCTATTTTATCCAGTGGATCAAAACCAAAGGCGTGCAGCCATTACGCACAGATGGTCCTCCGACTCACCTGATCACCAAAAAAGGCACTCCCACCATGGGCGGAGCATTGATCGTTTTGGCCTATACCAGCACTCTGTTGTTATGGGTTGATTTTAAGAATACATACGTTTGGATTGCCACATGGGTGTTTATGGGGTGTGGTGCCTTGGGTGCATGGGATGACTTGTTAAAAATCACCCGATCCAACCCAAAAGGACTGTCAGAGCGCAGAAAACTGGTGGGTCAACTGTGCGTGGCATCCAGTGCCATGATCATGATCATCATGCTGACGGATTGTGAATGCACCCTGTATTTTCCCTTTTTTAAAAAGGCCGTTTTAACCCTTGGCCCTGTTTTATTTGCCCTATGGGGAACTGGCATCATCATCGGTACTTCTAATGCCGTTAATTTAACCGATGGCCTGGACGGTCTTGTCATTGGGCCTGTGATGATGGCGTTTTTCGTATTTGCCATTATGGCCTATGTGGCAGGGCACCATGATTTTGCTCATTATTTGCATACACCTTTTGTATCCCATGCCGGAGAATTGTGTGTATTGTGCGCCAGTTTAATTGGCGGTGGATTAGGTTTTTTGTGGTACAATTGTCCACCAGCCATGATTATGATGGGCGATATGGGGTCATTGGCTTTGGGTGGTTTTTTAGGCATTTTGGCCCTGATGATTAAACAAGAGTTTTTACTGACCGTTGTGGGCGGCATTTTTGTCATCGAAACATTATCTGTGATTATTCAGGTTTTCGTCTTTAAACGAACAGGACGTCGCATGTTTTTAATGGCCCCCATCCACCATCATTTTGAAAAAAAGGGCTGGTCAGAATCCACGATTGTATTTCGATTTTGGATTATTTCTATTTTATTAGGTATTATTGCCCTGTCGTGCCTGAAAATTCGATGATTACGCCACGTTGCTCACCCCTTCACAGAGTGCAGTGTGGGTTCTGGCGCCACACAATACCAAAGATCTTATGGTCTGTGATGGGGTTGTGGTGCATGTTTGGGGTTATAAGTGCGGCGTACAACCTATCCCCAACAGATCAGCTGACCCTAGAGGCGCAAAATAGTGTGGTCTGTCCTGAACCAGGCAAAATATGGATTGCCACAGGTCAAGTGATTCTTAAAAAAGGAGCACTCGTGATCCAGGCCCATCGTATAGAGCTGGAATTTGAACCCAAAGAAACGGCCGTTGCACCATCTGGACGGAAAAACGGGACAGAAAACAATGAAAAATTCGGCACTCCTTTGTTTCAACCCTTCCTGTCCGGGCCAGTGCGCCGTGTAACAGCCACAGGAAACGTCCGCATTCATCACCCCTCTTTGTCCTTATCCGCCCCACGGGCACAGTATGATTTCAAAACAGAACGCATGGATGCATGGGGCCCAGGCATTGTATTACGCCAAAACACGCCACAAGATAGCAAACCCAGACACCCTTGGGTGTTGACCTGCGCCACATTATTGTCGTACACCCAATCCACAGGCGTGATGAATGCGGACGGAACAGTCAGGTTAATCAGTCAAGATAAAGGAATAGAGTCAGATCGTTTGTGCGCCTTGTTTGGACCCGAAAAACCGCCTGCGGGCAATAGGCTTCTGGATAAAACAGTCCTTTCTAAGGGGTTGAATCCTTTCCAGGATTCCGTGGATAGAGAAAACAGGCCATTACAACTGATTTGGGCGCGCAGTGATGTCCGGGTGCGTTTTTGGGACACATCAAAACCCATTGTGGCCCTTGGCCAATCTGCCCTGTGGGATGCCGTTTCTGAAACAGCAAAAATGCAGGGCAATGTTCGTATTCGTCACAAAGACCAATACCTTCGTTGTCACAAGGCAAAACTGGACTTTTCATCCCATACCATAGATATTACAGCAGAAAACCCCGGTACAGTGAGGCAATGGCCTGACAGCGGGGGTAAGCATGGGGGTGACAACAAGGGGTCGAAAACGTTTGACCAATCAAGAGTGTATGCCCTGATTCCCACAACATTTTCCCGCAAAAAGGAGTAATTATGGCACTAATCAGTCGTCAGATCTGTAAATCGTTTGGCCTGAAACAGGTGGTTCACGGTGTGGATTTTTATATTAAAAAAGGCCACGTTGTGGGGCTGTTTGGCGCCAATGGTGCTGGAAAGACCACGTCATTTTTAATGATGACAGGCATTTTAAAACCCGACTCTGGTCAAATTATCCTGGAAGATTACGATGTGACGCAATGGCCCATGTATCGCCGCGCACGATTGGGATTACGGTATTTGCCCCAAGAGCCATCTATTTTCAGGGGTATGAGCGTTTTCGAGAATTTAATGGCCGTGGCAGAGGTCTTGGTGGATAGGCCGGCACGCAAACGGGTTGTGGAACGCCTGTTGGAAGAATTCCGGCTGACAGGCATTGCCCACTCTGCAGCAACGGTTCTATCTGGTGGGCAACGTCGCCGGGTTGAAATTGCACGATCGCTGATTGGAAATCCATCATTTTTACTGCTGGATGAACCATTGGCCGGCATTGACCCCAGATCCATTGAGGAATTAGCCCAATTAATTCGACATTTGGCCAAACAAAACTTTGGCATTCTGGTTACCGATCACAATGTCAAAGATATGTTGCCCATTGTGGATATGGCCTATGTCATGCACGAGGGGCGTGTGTTGTATTACGGAGCCCCCAACGATGTCGCCAATAATGCAGAGGTAAGGGCCCTGTACTTGGGGCAACATTTTCAAATGCCGAACCCGCCCATGCCTGATTCATCATGTTGATTCATAACGGGGATTGATAATGGGTTGCCCCCCCTTGAACTGAGGGGCAATGTTCGGCATAATAATGAGGAAAGGCGGAGTAGCTCAGTTGGTTAGAGCAGCGGAATCATAATCCGCGTGTCGGGGGTTCAAGTCCCTCCTCCGCTACTTAAAATTTTAAATGACTTTCAATCTCTCTTTTAAAATTTTTCAAACCTTTGATACGCTGGGTCAACAGAAACGACGTCCTTTGTTGGACCAAAACTTCTCTGTTGTTCTTGATGTCATTGGGGGTGCTGCAACACTATCGTCCATCAGATGAAAGATGGCAATCGTCGGCCATGGCATACACCAGGTTACCAAAATCTTTGACATACTGATTCCAAAGACTTTACAATGGCGCGGCATGGTCAACATACCCAATAGTTTCATGGAATCGATCCTTGTGTTTTGTAATGGCTTTCTTTAACTCCGCCATAAGATCAGAAACAGATTTTTTCAGGCTACGGTTCTCTTTCTCTACTATCGCCTTGTCCTCGTCTGTAATACCCTTTCGCAGATTATATTGTTTTGGATGATACAAACCAGGGGCAATGTCATCCCAAATATTGCACCATTATTTATCCAGTATCAATCCAGACAACCACTGTATCCATGCCGTGTCATTCTTGATTTTTTCAGAAATATCACAGAAACAATCTGAACGATCCATGCTTCCGCGCCATTCACTCACCCTTTCGCAATCCCGAGCATAACTGAAATAATTTTGTGCAGATTGAAAAAACTCTTCCAAAAACTTGTGGTGCTTTTTATTCATATTTTTATTTAATTCTACGTGATATTGAAGAACAGAGTTGCTCATACTCTTGGCAGCAATTTCTATCCTAGAAATAGTATTGCCGTCATTCTCCTCTGCATTCACAACGGGAACATCATGCACAAAAACAAAAAGAACGGCAGAAAAAAGTTTTTGTTTGTACGTTTTGTTATTTTTAACTTTTTAAGAAACTGTACAAATGATAGACAATGTAAGGTGTTTTACCATTAACACAAATCCGAAACGCCACCACAGATCAATATATTTCGAACGGTGACAGGTTGCAGCCTTTGTCCATTTTGAAAACACAATACGTAGATTATGACAAACTAGATGACTTTCGTGTCTGGTTTTTTAACGAAAAAAGCCCTAGAATATAGGCCAATAACTGATGTTAGCAGATTATACCATGACCACATCCATGTCCAAACCGTTTCAATTGGACAACAATGACCAAGCGTTGGAAAACAATCCTCAGTTAGGGCGAATAAAGCAAATTATCGGTGCCGTGATTGACGTACATTTTACCCAATCCCTGCCCCCGATTTTAAATGCACTAGAAGTTCTTTTACCTGATGGTGTTTTGGTTCTAGAGGTTGCCCAACATTTAGGCGAAGACACCGTACGCACCATTGCCATGTCATCGACCGATAATTTAACCCGCGGATTGTATGTACGCGATACGGGCAGTCCCATTCGTGTTCCTGTGGGCCCAGAAACCTTGGGCCGTATTATTAATGTGGTGGGGGAACCCATTGATCAGCGTGGTCCGTTGCATACAGAGGAAAAGTGGTCCATTCATCGCAGCGCCCCAGCCTTTGTTGAGCAATCGGCTGAAACACAAATTTTGGTCACAGGCATCAAGGTTATTGACCTGTTGGCGCCTTATGCCCGCGGGGGAAAAATCGGTCTTTTTGGAGGGGCCGGTGTGGGGAAAACCGTTTTAATTACAGAATTAATCAACAACGTGGCCAAGGCGCATGGTGGTTTTTCCGTATTTACAGGGGTGGGGGAACGCAGCCGCGAAGGCAACGATTTGTACATGGAAATGTTACAATCCAAAGTCATTAATCCTGATGGGGAATCCAAGGCTGCTCTGGTATTTGGTCAGATGAATGAACCTCCTGGTGCGCGTGCCCGAGTAGCCTTGTCAGGGTTAACGTTGGCCGAATACTTCCGGGATGTTCAAGGACAAGACGTGCTGTTATTTATTGACAATATTTTTCGTTTTACCCAAGCTGGTGCAGAGGTTTCTGCTCTATTGGGCCGCATGCCATCGGCTGCAGGTTATCAACCCACACTGGCCACAGAAATGGGTGCATTGCAAGAACGTATCACCAGCACCCACAAAGGGTCCATTACCAGTGTACAAGCCATTTACGTTCCAGCCGATGACTTGACTGATCCTGCACCTGCTACATCCTTTACCCATCTTGATGCCACAACAGTGCTCAGCCGAGCCATTGCTGAATTGGGTATTTACCCCGCTGTTGATCCATTGGATTCCACATCGCGTATTCTGGATCCGTTAATTGTGGGTCCCCACCATTACACCATTGCCACATCCGTTCAAAACGTGCTGCAAAAATATAAATCTTTGCAAGACATTATCGCCATTTTGGGGATTGATGAATTGTCAGAGGATGATAAAAAGATCGTGTCCAGAGCCCGACGCATTCAACGCTTTTTGTCCCAACCGTTTCACGTGGCAGAGGTGTTTACAGGCAAAGCGGGCGTCTTTGTTTCCTTAGAGGAAACCCTGTCCGGTTTTGAAAAAATCCTCAGTGGAGAATGTGATGATTGGCCAGAAGCCGCATTTTACATGGTGGGATCTTTTGACCAAGTGCAGGAAAAAGCCACAGCTCTGCGCAACGGACAAGAGGTATAACCATGTTACAATGTCGCATATGGGGGGATGGTGCGCCCATTTTTACAGGGCCAGCCCATGGATTGCTGGTGCCTGCAGAATCTGGAAGAATCGGTATTCTGCCCGGGCATATGTCCCTAATGGCCACGGTTTTACCCGGTATTGTCCACATTTTTCATGAAGAAAAAGCCGTATCCATTGAAATTGCCAGCGGCGTTTTGTTGATCGAGGGGGACCAGGTTACCCTGGTTACTTCTTATGCGTCCATTCGAGAAATTGTGGACGAATGCATGGCCAATTGGATTCCCATACGATCCCACTAGCAGACGGATACACCTTCTACTTGTGACACCTTTACTGCTCCTATCGTGGATGTACGGGCTTGGTTCAGCACATTCTGCATCAATCAAGACGGAGGGGATATTCTTGAATACGATGCAATGTGGACGAATGTATGGCCAATTGGATTCCCATACGATCCCACTAGCAGACGGATACACCTTCTACTTGTGACACCTTTTCTGCTCCTATCGTGGATGTACGGGCTTGGTTCAGCACATTCTGCATCAATCGGGACAGAGGATATTCGTGAATACGATGCAATGGAATCCATTGTCCCTCAGTATGATCTTGGGATACGTTGGGATGCGGCCAATCTGGGGCATGGCAAAGCTCTTGGGGGTGATGGAGCGTAGAAGGCACCTCTTTGGAGCGTGCTGTGTGGGGAAATGCTTTGGGTGGGGATAGCCCATCACAATGCATGGCCTGGAAGGGATCAGACGACGAAATGCTGGTGTCATTAGAGTTTACACCTTCATCATCCAGAGACTTGCTCTGCTTTTCCCACTTTACCGTACCCACCCAAATCCTTAAATGCAGTGTAATGTGGGTAAATAAATGCACCAACGTTCCAGAAAAATCATATCCTGTTGGATCAGGTTTTGGTTGTAATTCCCACGTTGATCCAGGAAAACGCCACAATCCGGCCAGTAAATCCCCCTCTGGTGTTACGTGCATCAACACATGCTCTTTTTGCTCATCAAACATCACATAAACATGACCGAATTGGGTTTTTTTTTGACCTTTAACGATTTTTGTGGGCCATTTTGTGGGTGTCCCTGTGGAAAAAGCATGACACTCGTCCACCAAAGGACATTGCACACAGTTCGGATTTTTGGCTTTACACACGCCTGCGCCCAAATCCATCAATGCTTGGGTATAATCTCCCCAGCGGGTATCGGCCAATTGCTCGTCTGCTTTTTTCCAAACCTGTGAAATCCAATCTGGTCCGTCTATGCCGAAATATCGACTGAATACCCGACGGATATTTCCGTCCACCGCCACAGCCGGTTGATTTTGCGCAATGGTGGTAATGGCCGCAGCCGTATAGGGGCCAATACCAGGTAATGCCAACCATCCTTCATAGGATTGGGGTATGCCCTGATCGAGCATCATTTTTGCAGCTTTGTGCAAATGATGGGCGCGGCGATAATAACCCAATCCTTGCCATAATACTAAAACCTGGTCTATAGACGCCTGAGCCAGGTGGTTCAGGGTGGGAAATGTTTCCATAAACCGATGAAAATACGGCACAACGGTAGATGCACCCGTTTGCTGTAACATCATTTCACTGATCCACGTACGATACGGGGATGACTCCGTTTCATGATCGTGTGGTGCAATACGCCAGGGAAAAGAGCGTTGGTTTTGATCGTACCAACGCAACACATGTTCTGCGAATTCTTTTTTAAGAGGCCGAGACCGGAATTGAACCGATTTCAAAGGATTTGCAGTCCTCTGCATAACCATTCTGCCACTCGGCCATCATTCATCAATCTTATGCCATATCGGGTTCAGATGCAAGGGGTTATAAAAAATCCCAAGTCCCCCACCCCATTTCAGCCTATGGTTTCAATTCCACTAGACAACACACTGCTGTCTTGTTGGGTCAAGAGATCCGGTATGGTTTCAATTCCACTAGACAACACACTGCTGTCTTGTTGGGTCAAGACATCCGGTATGGTTTCAATTCCACTAGACAACACACTGCTGTCCTGTTGGGTCAAGATATACGGCGCCCATGGATGATGCAGCAGCGAGTGTAGCAATGGCCCAAAATCGTATCTTGTTGACGTATATTTCGGACATTCTGGAAAAAAGTGCAATGCATATGCCCTTATAATCTTTAAGGTATTCACATCCATCTCCCCCGTAACAGGACATGGTCGATATCCCATGATTTGAAAACAGGTTTGAATCCATGAAATCATGTCCTTCTGATTGCTTCGATCTTTTGGAAGAGGCGGGAAATCTTTTGCCAATGGCACAATCCCCAAACCATGGCGTGCCAACGTTTGATAATCAAAAAAGGGTCCAGGATCTGATTTGTACAGATCATCAGGACGATCCCATGCGACATCACTGTGGGTGACGATGTCTGAACCTGACAACCCATGCTTGGTCAACAAATGAGATAACAAAGATACCAACACCTGCATCTGCATGCCCGAATATCGGAACAAATCATAGCTACCTTTTGTATAGGTTCTAGAATTGGCGCATTCTATACCAATGGTGGAAGGATTTAACTTACCATCGGCATCACGTGGCCAATCTTTCCATTGGCTAATTCCTGCTTGTTTAACGTACATATGATCTGGGGCCAATTGCAGGACGGGGATGCTATTTTTTTACCTTGAAAGGCCATAATCACACGACAGGCATTCAAGGCAACAGGGGATAATTTTTCAGATTCAGGTAAGTATTCCTGTTGTGCTAGTAAAAATTTAGCTTCTTCTTG
>VGCF01000014.1 GCA_016870135.1 Alphaproteobacteria bacterium | reverse complement strand
CAGACCAACTCAACCCCTTGAGCCGTCGGATCTGTTCTGGTACCGATGACGTATCGTGGGCCCAAGAGGACAAAATATTCAAGGATTCTGGTGATGCATTAAATTCTTTTAACAGAGTCAAAACAGAGTCTATGCCAATTTTTTCAGCCTTATCAATGATGCGCAATGCCCCTGTAACATCAGAAATCCCGGCATAATCAGCCCAAGATGTTAATATAGAACGATGATTGATGTGCCAAGATATAGGCCCCAAAGAGTCTATGTCCAGAGATTCCAGGGCGCGATGCATGGTGAAAATGATCTCGCCATCGTGGGCGTTGGGCAGGGTTTGTTGACCAATGACATCAATATCGCATTGATAAAATTGACGGAACCGTCCTTCTTGTGGGCGTTCTCCTCGCCATACAGGCGCAATATGATATCGACGATAGGGGAACACCAAAACCCCGCTGTGTTGGACCACGTATCGGGCCAAAGGAATGGTTAAATCAAATCGCAAGCCCAATTGACGCTCTGCTGTAATGGATTTTTTCTGTCCATCAGATGGGGGGGGTGTTGTTCCATTTTTACAGCGATCAGCCACATCAGCCCAACGGCCAAGGGTATAAATTTCAGAATCATCTCCTTTGGATAACAGGGTGGACATGCGTTCCACCACAGGTGTATCCATGGGGGTAAAGCAGAATTGTTCAAAGTGGGTTTCTAAACGCCGTTTCCATTGATTCAAGACACGTTGTTGTTCTGGCAACCATTCTGGAAAACCCGATATTAGAGACATAAAATGACCAAAAACAGGTGGTAATTTCTCAGTATAGCTCAATCCTTGTGGCTCTTGCCAGGTACAGCTGGCGCCATGGGTTCGCCATCGGCTTGCACAGTTTTATAAAATTTTTGGCTGTCGCCATTGAATTATTGTTGAGAATATGGTATCTAGAGAGAGTTATTTTTTATTGGTAAGATTTATGGCAAAAGAAAAATACGTTCGAACGAAGCCACACGTGAACGTTGGAACCATTGGTCACGTTGACCATGGTAAAACAACTCTGACCGCAGCGCTGACAAAATACTCAGCGGACAAAGGTTTGGCTCAATTCCAAGGCTATGATCAAATCGACAAGGCTCCGGAAGAAAGAGCCCGTGGTATTACCATTTCTACAGCACATGTGGAATATGAAACAGCGGCACGTCACTATGGTCACGTAGACTGTCCTGGACACGCTGACTATATTAAAAACATGATTACGGGTGCGGCTCAGATGGACGGTGCGATTTTGGTCGTGGCGGCTACTGATGGTCCTATGCCCCAAACAAGAGAGCATATTTTGTTGGCTCGCCAGGTGAACGTCAAAAATATCGTTGTGTTTTTGAACAAAATTGATATTGCTGATCCTGATTTGGTGGAATTGGTGGAAATGGAAGTCAGAGAATTGTTGAGCAGCAATGGTTTTCCTGGTGACGATATCCCCATCATTCATGGTTCTGCCACCATGGCCTTAAGTGGTGATTCTGGACCTTTGGGATCCCCTGCCATGGAAAAATTGCTGGCTGCTTTGGATTCGTATATCCCCATTCCAGAAAGAGACATTGAGAAGCCATTTATGATGCCTGTTGAAGATGTCTTTTCTATTTCAGGTCGCGGAACCGTGATGACGGGTCGAATCGAGCAAGGTGTCATCAAGGTTGGTGATGCGGTGGAAATCGTTGGTTTGCGTCCAACCCAAGAAACCACAGTAACGGGCGTTGAAATGTTCCGTAAAGAGCTGGATTCAGGTCAGGCCGGGGATAACGTCGGTATTTTGGTTCGTGGGTTAAAGAGAGAAGATGTAGAACGTGGGCAGGTTGTGGCCAAAAAAGGCACCATAAAGCCCCATGTTCGTTTTGAGTGTGAGGCTTATATTTTGACCAAAGAAGAGGGGGGTCGTCACAGTCCGTTCTTTACCAACTATCGTCCTCAGTTCTATTTCAGAACAACAGACGTAACAGGTGCGGTTGAACTGCCTGCGGACAGAGAAATGGTGATGCCTGGGGATAACTTGAAGATGAAAGTAGAGTTGATTGCGCCTATTGCTATGTCTGTTGGATCTCGCTTTTCTATTCGCGAGGGTGGAAGAACTGTTGGATCTGGTATCGTCACTGAGATTCTCGAGGCTGCTGCTCCGGTTGCTGGCGCAAAGGCTAGGGGGTAATTTTGAACCAGAAAATAAAAATGCGTTTGCGGAGTTATGATTATCGCGTGCTCGATCGTGCAGTCATCGAAATTATGGATACCGCGCAAAGGACGGGGGCTCGTGTACGGGTTATCCCGTTGCCTCAAAAAATTCATAAATTTACGATTTTACGTTCTCCGCACATTGATAAAAAGGCGAGAGATCAGTTTGAGCGTAGAACATACAACCGACTTTTGGAGGTGGACTGCACTTCTCAAACGCTAGAGGCGTTAATGGGTTTGACAGTGGCGTCTGAAGTCGAGGTGGAGATTATGGTATGATTACTCAACGTTCCGGAATGATTGTTAAAAAACTGGGCATGACAAGGGTGTTCATGGACTCGGGAGAAGCCTGCCCCGTAACCCTTCTTTCCATAGAGGGGTGCACGGTGGTGGCCGTTAAGAAAACCAACGATGGTCAGTTGACGTCACTACAAGTGGGCAGCGGAAAAGCCAAGAATGTTACAAAGCCTATGCAGGGTCATTTTTCCAAGGCTGGTGTAGAGCCAAAGAAAATCTTGCGCGAATTTCGCATCGATGCTGATAAGGAAATTCCTGTGGGATCTGTGTTTCAGGCTGATTATTTTGAAAAAGGCTGCTGGGTGGATATTTCTGGGGTAACCATTGGTCGAGGTTTTGCTGGTGCCATGAAGCGTCACAATTTCTCGGGTCTTCGGGCGTCTCATGGTGTGTCTGTTTCTCACAGAAGTCATGGTTCCACGGGTCATCGAAAAGATCCTGGAAGAGTTTTTAAGGGGAAAAAGATGGCCGGTCATATGGGGTGTCAAAAAATAACCGTTCAAAATGTCAAAGTCATTGATTTTGATGTAGAGCGTGGTTTGATTGTGGTGAAGGGGAATATTCCCGGATACGAGGGGGGTTGGGTGACCATTCGGGATGCGGTGAAAAAGCCAGCTCATCCAAAAGGTCTGTTGGACGGGGTGAGGGTGTCATCCGAGAGTAGCGCAGTAGAGGCGGTTTAATCTTTTATTTTTGTATTAAGGTGAGTTATAATGTTAAAAGTTCCTGTTCGAAATTTTCAAGGGGATGCCCTTGAGGAGTGTTCTGTTTCTTCAGAGGTTTTTGCGGCGCCTATTCGCAAGGATATTCTTTCGCGTGTTGTGCAGTGGCAGCTAGCCAAGCGCCGATCTGGCAATCACAAAGCCAAGGGTATCAGTGACATTTCGGGAACGACAAAAAAGCCCCATCGTCAAAAAGGAACGGGTCGTGCCCGCCAAGGTTCTTTGCGCTCTCCGCATATGCGAGGTGGAGCAGTGATTTTTGGTCCAGTGGTTAGAGATCATAGTTTTTCTCTGCCCAAAAAAGTTCGTAAAATGGGTTTACGTTGTGCACTGTCTGCGCGAATGAAGGAAAACAAGTTGTTTGTAATGGACAATCTTTCTATGGAGAGCAGAAAAACAAAGGACGTCGTCCAATTTTTTTCTGGCTCTGTTCTGATGATTGGTGGAGAAACGGTGTGTCAAAATTTGAAAAATGCCATTTCTAATGTCCATTCTTTGAATTTACTGCCTCGACACGGGATTAATGTCTATGATATCCTCAGACACGATCAATTAATTTTATCGAGAGACGCCGTTCAGTATCTTGAAAACTTTTTGTCCGTTTCCTCGGACTGAGAGCGTATAATTTTTAAGACAAGTAGGCGTTAGAAGAAAAAATTTTTATCAAAGAGGAAAAAAATGGTTCATCGTTATGTTATCCGAGATCGACACAAGAATTTATCGCAAGAGACATTGTATCAAGTGATAAAAAGACCCATTGTGACGGAAAAATCCACATTAGGAAGAGAAAAAGGGCAATACTTTTTTATAGTAGAGTCTTGGGCCACAAAATTTTTTATAAAAACAGCCGTGGAGAAGATCTTCAATGTCAAGGTAAAATCAGTTAATACGTCGACATTAAAGGGAAAAACATTGCGGTTTAAGGGCCGTTCTGGAGTTCGATCTGATGTCAAAAAGGCAATGGTTTCTCTTCAGGATGGATATTCGATTGATCTTGAAAAAGGAGAAGTGGCATGACATTAAAAAAATATAACCCGACGACGCCATCCCAGCGTGGTTTGGTTTTGGTCGACTATTCTGGTCTTTGGAAAGGAAAGCCTTTTAAAAAGTTAACTTCTGGTAAGAAGAGCACCGGGGGTCGCAGCCATGGTCGCATTACAATGCGTCATCGCGGGGGTGGTCACAAGAGATTATACAGAGACATTGATTTTAAGAGAAAAGATTCTGAAGTAGAGGTTCAACGCGTAGAGTACGACCCAAATCGCAGTGCGTTTATTGCGTTGGTTCAAAGCACCGAAACCCAAGAGTACTCTTATATTATTGCCCCAGATACTATTGGAATTGGAGATCGATTGGCCTCTGGACATTCAACAGAAATCAAGGTTGGAAATACGTTACAATTAAAAAATGCTCCGGTTGGATTGTCGGTTCATAATATAGAATTGAAAATTGGAAAAGGGGGGCAGATGGCTCGCGCTGCGGGGACTTGGGCTCAGATTATGGGCAGAGACAGCGGGTACGTTTTGTTAAAGTTGCCATCAGGCGAGGTTCGTCGAGTGCATGGAGAATGTCGTGCAACGGTTGGTATTGTGTCCAATATCGACTTGAAAAACCAACGCATTGCAAAAGCCGGTAGAAATCGCTGGTTAGGATGGAGGCCCTCTGTTCGTGGTGTGGCCATGAACCCAATTGATCACCCTCACGGTGGTGGAGAAGGAAAAACATCTGGTGGACGTCATCCTGTTACACTTTGGGGTAAGCCTACAAAAGGTTATAAAACAAGGAACAAGAAAAAGTCGTCTTCTAAATTTATTATTAGTCGTCGTAAATAAAGGATAAAATTATGACTCGATCCGTTTGGAAAGGTCCTTTTGTAGATGGATATCTTTTGACAAAAGTACAAAAATTGCGTGCATCTGGCAGACAGGACCCCATCAAGACTTGGTCCCGTAGGTCCGTGATTTTGCCTCAGTTCGTTGGGGTGACATTTCACGTCTATAATGGGAAAAAATTTATACCTGTTTTTGTGACAGAGGAAATGATTAACCACAAATTGGGAGAATTTTCTCCAACTCGGGTGTTTCATGGCCATTCTGGCGACAAAAAAGCAAAAAAATGATCAGAAAAACTAGGGAAAGAATATGTATATGAATCAAGCGCGAGCTTCTTTGAATATGTTGCGCATCAGTCCGTATAAGTTGAATGAAGTAGCCAAGCCCATACGTAAAAAACCTGTTGCCGAAGCCATTGCTTTGTTAAAAGGTATGAAAAAAAGATCTGCTCATGATGTGTATAAGACATTGATTTCTGCCGTTGCTAACGCAAAAAACAACTTTGATTTGGATGTGGATCAGTTGGTGGTAACAGAAGCAACCGTTGGTCGTGCCATTATTTTACGTCGCATGGATATTAAGGGCCGCAGCAGGATGGGTAGAATTACCAAGCCATTTAGTCATTTGCGCGTTGTCCTGACTGTTGATCCTAACCTGTAAGATCTGGGACACTTTGTCCTTGGTGCAGATTTTTTAGACTGTGGTCTAAGTGCAGATTTTCATTGAGAAAATCTGTGCTATGGCCTTGATTTATCGAATAAGATCTGTCTTTATGCGGCATTTTGTTCGAGTAAAGACAAGAATAACTCAATATCAAGGCATGCAGTCTAATGAAAGCGCTGTGCCAATACAAAACACAGCGTCCTTAGTCTCGCGGATGCAGAAAATTTTATAGATGTCCAAAATAACCGCTAAATGCCTTGGTGGCAAAAGTGAACTATCCTAGAGAATCGAATCCTGTGCATAAAAAGAAAATGGTTCTTGTTACGGGCGCCTCTTCTGGAATAAGCAATGCCTTGGTCAACGAATTGGTTTCATAAGGTTGGGTTGTGGTTGGTCTGGTAAGATCTGAGAAAAAGCTGGTTGAAATCAAAAACAAAATGAGGAATCTGGTAATTGTTTTTATAAAAACAGCCGTGTAAAAGATTTTTAATGTCAATGTAAAATCAGTTAATGCATCGATGTTAAAGGCAAAAACATTGCGGTTTACGGGCCTGTTCATGCCCATGACGTGGGATATTTTCAATCAATCCGATGTGTCAAGAGTGTATCATAGATATTCTTGATCACGGTCTTTGTCCAACGGTCTTTTTTGAATGTAGGCCTGGTAGGTAATCAGGTCATTGAAAATTCAGAACATTTTAAGATTGAAACGCATGAACGTATTATGGCCGTTAACTATTTTGGTTTTTTGAACTGTGTTGAATCTGTTGAAGATCCGTGTCAGAAAAACGGAGGCGCTCATTTTATTGTGACAAGTTCGCTCAATACCATCTTTGCACCACCTACATGCAGTACGTACTCTGCATTAAAAGCAGCCATTTCAAAAGCTTTTGAGAGTCTGTCGTTAACATATTTTGAAAAAAATCTGAGATTTTTATCCATTGATACGGGCCCCGTGGCAACAGATTGTCTGATGGGACGTTTTCTTTTGACATGAAGCGCTGAAAAAATGGAAAAATATATGAGTTTTCTGAACGCAACAAAAAAACGGGGTATCCATCCTTTTTTACACCATTATTGCCCACTTTTTTCGTCTTTTTCCGGAATTATTCGTCATGTTTATATTGCAAAAGATATCATTGCATTAAAATCTACTGTGAGGTGATCCGTCACATGTTGACCATTTTATTCAAATAAAAACACACTTTCTTTTAAAAAAGGGGTTGCGCCATTCAACTGATTTGTCTGTATAATCAAAGCCCATTAAATGAATCTTAATAATTTATAAAATTATTAACATTTATAAAATTATTAACATCAATATATTAATCTGTTTTTTAATTATCTCTGTTGTTTTTGCATAAAAGACATATAATATTTATCCGCTTGATGATGAGTTGGTGCTGTGGTTGATGAAGAAATTCAGGCACCACGCATCATTAGACTAAAAATCGTTCCGTGCACGCCTATTGATCAGCAAAATATCGTAAAAGCGATTGATCAGTTGCAGCAGCATAAATATAAAATCAGTAATCATCGCCTGCCTGTTGATCAAGAGTCATACAACGGTATTGTTGATGAGTTATGGCGTGAACGCCTGGAACAAAGGTGGTATCTTCCCTGTACACTTGGATTGATCACGCCCGGCTATATTCTTCCATCCAGGAATGTCGCCAGGTTAAATCGCGATTCAAAAAGTGGACCTGATGATGGGGATCAATGCACGTCAGCAAAATCCAGCCATGGCCAAACAGTTTTTGCAACACAGGTTGAGTCGATAAAATCGATTCCAAAATGGAAAGTGGCCCGTAAACCAGCACATTTAATCGAAGGAGTTGGTGATAAGGATCCGTATCCGTGGAATAAACCGACTGAATGGGTAATCCCGTCATCAAATCACTGGCCACACCTTGCATGACTCCGATTTGCCCCGTGATGTTTTTTGTTATTTTGCTGCCCGAACCATAGGACACAGGATCATAAGTAGAAAATAAATACTGATTGTTAATCCACTGGGCCACCACCATCGGTGCGGTTAAAATACCTGTCAAAATGTGACCTTTTGGATCCTGGTGATGGTCATAGGAATGCAAAAAAGCGCGTCCTTTTAAATCTGTATTTTTGGATAACCAGCGCGGTCCAATAATAAAACTGGCATTGCCGGCCAGTCCCCACTCGGGTCGAGTTTGCGACCAATCATTGCTGCGTTTTTGCACATGCATGAAACAGTCAGACCAAAACCCTGTGCTTGTACAGCCCATAATTTTACAGCGTCTTTCGGCATTTTCCATACGGACGCGGTTTAAATGCTGGCGCAAGGTTTTTAAAATAGACACCAGCTGAGGGGAGGGGACATTCCCCAAACAGGATTCATATAACGCCACGGTGTCCGTTGTGGTGTTGTGCTCTGCGGCGATACAGCGTGTTGTTTCAGGAATCACAATACCCACCGTTACTAAATAAGCTCTTACACGGGGATTGTTTAAAATGAGAGCTAAAATTTTGGCATTATGGGAACCATGCTGTCCGCCGCACGCGCCGCAATGCAAGATACTGGCATAGGCATTATTTTCAGTGGTGCTCCCATGTCCGCACAAGATCAAAACCGGTGCAAAGTTTGAAATCAATCCAATGTTGCGTAACGCAAATTCTGCATATTGACATTGATCAGCCAGAGGAATGGTTTCAATAGATGGCATAACATCGATGGGTGAACGCACAAAGGCGGATAATTTTTGACGAATTTTAACGGATTGAACAGGAAAGATCGTCTTGATCGCCATCCAAATGCCGGAAAAAACACCTAAACATTCCACCAAGGCAAAGGCTGTACCAATATTGTATTTCAAGGATTGATAGGCATTTTTAAAGATTGATAATCTCCTATACCCTGCCGCATCACGCCGTTTCATGGTGGTGGAAACAGGGCCTTCGTCCACATAATATTTGGGCTGTAGCAACACAGGACATGATGCAAATTTCTGACCGGTGGTCGTGTTTGAAATCCCCACAGGTAGGCCAAAAAATCCAGAAAATCCAAAGGTTTCATAAGGGCCTGTGCGTTCTAAAATGGCTCGAAAGGGTTCTGATCGTACATCAATACAGAACACCAACTGGGCATGAATGGCGGATGGGGAACCACCGTCACTGTCTTGAATGCCCTTGGTTTCAAGCCTGCTCCTTGAATCACCTTCACTGCTGTCATGTCCAAGACATCCATCATCAGACGTTGGGACACCAGTTGTTTCGGATTCATTCCCCGCTGCAAGATTGCCAGATAAATCGTGTAACAGGTGATGGATGTATAATGCTTCATTTTTCTCTATTTCTGCTAATGGACAAGATTTTGTTCGCGCATCATCCAAACACCGTGTGTGCCACGTGAATAGATCCGGCACCGCTTTTTCCCACATCAGGCGTGTTATGATTAATCGAATGGCCATATAATCCATTTTCAAGGATTGCTGGGCCCCATCATCGTGAACTCGATATTGAATGTGTCCTGCCCAGCCAGGCAACGTGGTTAACATCAGGGTTAAAAACAAAGGTAACTGGTGTTCTGGAATCTGTAATTCTGCCAACACCTGCAGGATGGCATCGCATGGAGATTTAGGCAGATTTTTCAGCCACAACTGCTTGGTTTCATCTCCCCCGTGAATGTGTTGATCAAACCAGGCCAGCTTTTTCCAGGAAGCATACAGGCCAAGGTGCCGCAAGGGCATGTTTAACGTCGCTTGACCGCCATCAAAATAGGCTTGAATCCATTTAATGGTCTGTCGATTGATTGCCCCCATGGCTTTGGGAAAATCGGCGTATTGGAATAGGGCATTGGCCTTGATCAAGGCCTGTTCAATGGGCAAGTCTTCCAGTCCATGCAACGGATTGATGGATACGAGGTTGCACAGTGGCCAAAACGGAGCAATTATTTTCCAGGCCTCTTGAATCAGGGGATCGATCTGCTTTTCCAACAGCATTGTGGCATTATACATAATCATACCCTCTGCGGTTGTCTGTAATGGTTTTGGTGTACGGTTGACTGCTGTTCAGCATTTTTACGTACAAAAACAGGGCCCAATGGGGAAAAAATCGTGTTTTTTTATCGTATTTCAGCAACAAAACCAGAACCCAGACCAATACCAATATACACAGCGCCACCATATGCAGCGGCCGTACATTTTGAATCGCTATCGGCTGTAACTTGGGCCACAACGGTGAACACCACTGATCAAAATAATGGACATTCAGGCCATATAGGCCCGAAAAGAGTGTACTGACCATCAGCGCAAGGGGGAGTCTTTTAATGGATTTGGTGGACAGAATGGACAGTGACAATTGGGCACTGGATATCCAAACCACACCCAAAACCACAATGCCTGCATCCCATTGCGTATGGTGACTGAGTATGGCAAAGACAAAAGTGGACAAACAGGCGTTAATCATCGAAAAAAACACACCAGGTCCAAAAGGATAATTCCCCAGATCTTTTCGTTTTTCCTTGCCCGCATTGCCTGACGATAAAAATAAATATGCCTTGAACAAACCATGCCAACAAATATGGGCCAAAGCAGAGGTAAACAACCCCAATCCCACTTGAACAAACATAAATCCCATCTGGGCAATGGTCGAGCAGGCCAGCATGCGTTTGATGTCATTTTGAATGACCTTCCAAAAGGATCCCATCAGGGTGCTAAAAAAGCCCACCACAAAAATCGTATTCATGAACGAGGTGTGATTGGCATACAATGGGGCAAATCGCAACAATAAAAAACCGCCACCATTAACCACACCGGCGTGCATCAGGGCTGATACCGGCGTTGGTGCATTGATAGAACTGATCAGCCAACGGTGAAAGGGGTATAGGGCAGATTGGGTCATGGCGCCCAGGATAAGGCACAGGATGGCCAAATGCATAGGCCAAGAATCTAGAGGCTTTTGGATGATGTCTTGGATCATCAAGCTGCCTGTGGTGTAATACATCAAAGAAAAGGCAGTGGCCAGAAAACTGGTGCCCAAGATGAGTTGAATCAGGGCCATTTTTCCTGAAAATCGAGCCGCTGACCATGTGGTTTTATGAGAGATCATGCGGGATAACAGGACATTGCACGCGCACCAGGCTCCCAAGAATACTGCCAAATGATTCGCACGACCGATGATGGTCACGCACCAGGCCAGAGCAAATAGCTGGATATTAAAGATGCCGTGTCGACGATCCCCGTTGAGATAGTTTTTTGCAAACCATGCCACCAAGACAGCAATGCTGATCACAACCGCGACCATCACGGCCGACAGGGTGTCGCTGTGAATGACGGTTTCTAGCCAGGGGCTAATCGAGAACCAGAACACGATCATTAGGGCGCCAGTAATAGCGCTTTTCATCCAGCGGGTTACTCGAGACATTAGGGGCTCTTTTGAGTGGACAAATCGAGACATTGGGGACTCCTGTGCTGGGGGGTTCTTGGTCAAATAAGGTGATGGCAATAGTTCATCTGGTTATCGCTCTGCGTTTGACCTCTCATTTTTTGACGACTCTTTGGCCTGTGTTCTGATGGCCCTTCCCAGCAAGACCAAGGGTATTCAGTGTTATGGTCACGGGGCCATGAAGATGCAGAGCCTTGTTTTTCCAAGACAATCCACATGATTGAAAATGCCCATGGCGACTGACTCCTGTGACGATTGTGCGACTGTGCATTTCCTTGGTTTGAAGTAATACTTGCAGACCTTGGGTGTACATATGATGATCTTGATCGTCATAAATATGGACGTTTTTTTCCATTGTTAATATTTGGTTTGTGTCATTCCAGTATCCCTTGTCACTGCGCACATTCAGTTTTTGTTTAAACCAATCATAGTGTGCCCAAGGTTGAAAAAATAGGAATTGCCTGGATTTTTTGTGTTCAATGGATTCGGCGTGAATATGATACGGATGCCCACGGGGAGTAACGGAATAAAAGTCTGGTCTGTCTATACGCATGGATACAGAGGCCAGCTGATCGGTATGGGTTTTGAACATATAGCCAATGGATATTCCTGTAACCGCCAGCCCCACAGATAGAAAACCCCAACGCATCAAGCCACGGGTATAAGGATGATAAAACCACCATTTTTTTGGCTTTTGTACGGATGGCATCATGATGGTTTACCAAAAGTATTGTTACGACAATGGTCATTGTAAATGATGCCCACAGGGTGATGGCGCTCATTCATGACCAACAGGGCCTTTTGTCCAGTGTCATGCATGATATTAACCGCATCCCCCCACAGTGCGCTGTCCAAGATACATTGGGTATTCATTGGGGGATTGGCCACAGGTATGTCAGAGCACAAAAGGGGTTGGTTATCCCATACATTACAGTTTTGGATATCACTGGCGGTGATGGTGGCCGTTAAGACCCCTTGGGGATTAATCAGACCCACAAGGGGGGTTTGCAGGTTAATCCATTGAATCAGCATGGTTTGAAAAGGAGTATCTTCTGGAAAAATGGGGGCTGGCTGCATGAGTTCTGTTACGGGTTTCAGGGCTTGCCCCAAGGATCCAGAGGGGTGAAATGCTCTGAAATCTTGTTTTGAAAAGTTTTTCTGTGCCAACAGGGCCATGGCCAATCCATCCCCCAGTGCCATCATCATCACACACGAGGTGGTGGGGGCCAGACCCAGCAAACATGATTCGGGATATTCAGGAATAGGCAAAACCCAAGACGACAAACGCCCCATGGTGCTGTGGGGCTTTGCAGTGATGGCAATGGACAGGCGTGTGGGACTGTGTTTTAACAATTGGATGGTTTCAACGGTTTCGCCAGATGCAGACAGGGCCAATACAACGTCGTTGTCTTGAATCATCCCCAAATCTCCGTGCATGCTTTCTGCAGGATGTACAAAAAAGGCAGGGGTTCCCGTGGACGACAGGGTTGCCGCGATTTTTTCAGCCACATGATGGCTTTTTCCCATGCCTGTGCACACCACTTTTCCAGATATACTGGATAAAAAGTGAACCACAGCCTGAAACGAGTCTGGAAAATTTTGATGCAAGGCCATCAAGGCTTGGGCTGAATCGTGAATAACTTTTTTCCCTAAATGCATATACTTTGCCTTGGAAAACCGTTATCCACAGCATAAACTTTTTGTTCTATGGGATCAACCATTAAATCATTTTCATAGGGCAGGGTGAGGAAATGGGGTAAGGTGAGGATGAAAAAAAGCCATTGACTTTGTCCGAAATGCGTTTTAGAATAAGCAAAGATTGTGGGCCCTTAGCTCAGTTGGTAGAGCACTTGACTTTTAATCAAGGTGTCGCAGGTTCGAACCCTGCAGGGCCTGCTATTTTTAATCATTTTATTTAAAATCAATACACTGTTACGTTAAATTATACTTCATCGTTTTTTGTGTATAATAAATAATATACACTGATTAAGAAAAGAAAAATCGCCCCAGGTTTTCAAAACCCATTCTGTTGTTGTCCTCCTATTTGATCTTTGGTATGGGGCTTTCCGCCGCGAAAAGTGATCCCAAAGGCGATGCCATTGATCTTGTTAAGACTTCAAATGACATTCTTTTGGGTCAAGATGATTCGGGTCAACACATATGGAGCAGTGTGGAGACAAAGCAGTCCAGTAACGCAGAGGCAAGTTGCGTGGTTGATTCTACTCTGCAGAAATAAATAGAAACAGACCATTTGGTGATCAATGGCGATATCCCTTTGCCTATGGGTGGGGATGTTCGGGTAAAGACCATCGATCAAGTCGCCCATCATTTTTTCAAATATTGGAAATACAGCGATATTCCGGCCACCAATGGGGAAGTCCATACTCACAAGGTATTTCGAGATTTTTTGACCACCCGTGGGTACGCCACAGAAATCTTGCCTAAATGGGGCCTGATTCTGCATCGCAAAAAAGGCGATCATGGCAGCAGCATCATTTGCGATGAACGGCATCACAAAGCCACTTTTGTATTGGATCACCGTGAGGACAGGTGGGGTAATCGCAAACAGGGCCGATTGGATGCCAGACAGTTTAAAATGCTGAACCCAGAGGTACAAAAGCGTATTCTTGAAATGATCAAAGGCAAATCCATGGCTCGGGCAGCATTTCCCCCTGGTTTTGAAGACCCGGATCCTGTACACCAAAGCACCGCATTTGTCCAACAGAGCCAAAAAAGAAAGCCCCGTGCATTGATCAAGTCAATACTAATGCCGCTGTAAAAATGGCGAAGAATAAAAGAAATCGGTATACACCCACTATTTTTTCTAAAAGAAAAAAGGACGCTCGTAACATCAAGAAGAAAACGGGGCGTAAAATCAAACAGAGAAGGTGGGTCAAATCAAACGGATACAAACGTGTAAACGGGATACAAACGTGATGTAAACGCTGGATTTGTTCCGTTGCGTTGTACAACAGGGTGGGCGAAAAGGGTAAGGCAAACACGCCATATAAAAAATGGTGTGATCGCCTGGCCTTATAGGGAAGTGTATAAGAGGGGGCAGCCCATGCACCATTCATTTGTGCGGCCTATTGGGGAGCATGTTGCGCGAAAACATTGCATTGTATTTAATTTTGTGTTATATTAAAACATCATATTAAAAATATACCATTTAAAAATAAAAAAGCAATGATTTTTATGAAAATGCGACGTGGTGTTTTGTGTTAAAAAAAGGATTTAAATATGAAAAAAAGTTTTTTGTCTCGATTATCGCTGGGGTTGATCTGTATGGGCGCTCTGTTTTCTGCCGACGTTCCGTTGCATGCCTTTGAAAACGGTATAGTTGAAGACAAAAAAACTATAAGATTGGGTCCACAGTTTTGTGTTGAATTAAAAAAAGTTGGATCCCCGTACCCTGGAACCAACCAGTATGCGATTATGGGTCAGTCCTTTCCATTAAAAATCATTGTAGAAAATGATACGGATGATGAATTAAAAAAACAGATTACCAGGGAAGTGGCGGATCTTTTTTTACATGGAAAAGATTTCAATTATGTACCCTATTCAGGGAAAAAAGAGGACATCGATGCCGATTATGGTGTGTTTGAAACGTATATCACGCGCATGTTTGGTCGTGACAAACAAGATTTGGGCAATGGGTATGTTCTGTACAGGGATAAGAAGGCCTGTGGCAGAATGATCATCTCTAAAAAAGACAATGATGGTATTTCTTTTATTTCTGATTTTAATACCATTTTTAATGGACGGAAAAGAGATCATGGACGGAAAAGAGATCATGGACGGAAAAGAGATCATGGACGGAAAATAGGCCCCGAACTTTTTATGCAATTGGATTTGGAATCAAAAAATTTTATTTTTAATACCGGAAAACTCAGGGCAAAAGGGGTATCAACGATTTTCCTATAACCTATGCCTCGGTCAGCAAAGACAATAAAACTGTCTCATTGTTTCGCAATAAAAATGGAAGGTTCGAAACCACAGAGCAATTTGATAGGGATATGTTCAACAAGGGGAACAATGTGAAGGTAGTTTTTGGCAATCCCAGCTTTAATGGGTCATTGTTCTACCATGACAATACAGGTCGCAAGTATATATTGAATGGGAATGATTATCTGTATAAATATAAGAGTAAGAGAATAGGGGCAGGTCGTCAGTACAAAAATTATCTGTATAAATATAAGAGTAAGAGAATAGGGGCAGGTCGTCAGTACAAAAAGAGTTTAAAATCTGTTCCTATGAAAGTTAAACGTCATTTGCAAGAGATATTCAATCAGTTTCAAGGGATGTGTAACAATGATTTTTTTAACAGAACCGTTGACGGGGATGTTTTAACGCTCAACACAGTTAACGCTGGCAATGGTAAACATAACAGTCTGTTAATGGCTAATGGTTAGAGATGATTTGTCCATAAAGGAATTTGTCAGATGCCAAAAATCAACACCTAGTTTTGTTGAGCAGACCACATCAGGAATACCAAAATCCATCAAAGAAAAAGGGGGTCTAGGGGCGTTACAATGCCTTTTCCCCTCTGCGCCACTCTCTATAAGTCATTTTTATGGGCACAATAACTGGTGTGCCTTGATGATCATACACTGGAGCGCCTCGGGATCAAGCCGTTACGGCTTACCCCGTTCAACACCCCTCTTGTCCAACACCACAACCCCATGTTGGGGTTTAGGGGGGGGTATCAGTGGGCAATCCACTCTACACTGTCCAAATCAATCCCTTCTTTGTACATGTCCCACAAAGGCGATAGGTAGCGCAAATGATTAACCGCACGAATCAGGGCTGATGCGGCTGTATCGACCTCTTGGGGCGTGGTAAATCGACCAAACGTAATACGCAAAGAGGTGTGCGCCAGTACATCACCAACCCCCATGGCCATCAGCACATAGGATGGTTCCAGTGACGATGACGTGCAGGCCGATCCAGAGGATATGGCCAGCTCTTTTAATGCCATCATCAACCCTTCTCCCTCCACCCCAAAAAAACTCAGATTCAGGTTGCCCGCCACACGCTGATCCCAATCCCCATTCAGGTAAACGGCTTCTAGGTTCGCCATAATGGTGGCATAAAAATGATCCCGGAACCCTTTTAATCGTTCCGATTCTGTCGCCCGCTCTTGCTCTGCAATCTCTGCAGCAGCACCAAAGCCCACACATAAAAACGGTGCCAGTGTACCGGAACGCAATCCGCGCTCTTGGCCACCGCCATGGATCAAAGGGCGCAAACGAATGCGAGGACGACGACGGACATACAGCGCACCAATCCCTTTTGGACCGTAAATTTTATGCGATGACAGGCTCATCAAATCAATATTCATGGCATTGACGTCCAAGGGGATTTTTCCCAATGCTTGGGCCGCATCGGTATGAAAAAACACCCCACGAGAGCGACACAGTGCACCAATATCCGCCAATGGTGCAATGACGCCCACCTCTCCATTAACGGCCGCCACCGATACAACCAATGTATCCGGTGTCATGGCGCGTTCTAGTTCATTTAAATCCAGCATTCCAGAAGGCAATACGGGCAAGTACGTTACACGATACCCTTCTTGTTCTAGGGCACGTCCTGTTTCAATGATGCATTTATGTTCAGTTTGAACCGTAATGATGTGTTTTTTGTCATAAAAATGGGCCAACCCCTTCAAGGCCAAATTATTGGATTCTGTGGCGCCAGAGGTAAAAACGATTTCTCTTGGATCAGCCCCAATGGATCGGGCAATTTGGCCCCTGGCATGCTCTACTGCCTCTTCGGCATTCCAACCATAGGAATGGTTGCGAGAGTGAGGATTGCCAAAATGCGTCGTGACATACGGCCACATGGCCTCAACCACACGGGGATCACAAGGGGTCGTGGCTTGATAATCCAAATAAATGGGTGCTGGCTTGGTCATATGATCAGAGATTGGTAGGTTAGAAAGAGGCGACATCATGTATTACATATGAATAAGTATTCTATCCATGACTGTATCGAAAATTACTGCCCCTGTCCATGAACATACGCCCACGTTCCGTCTTTTTTTGTGCCAATAGCAAACTGCCTATAGAAAGCACAGCCGTTGCCGCAAAGGATTAGTTGGGTTGTTCTTGCAGATCCACCATATTGATCGCCTCGTTATTTTCAATCCATTGTTCTTTTTCCAGATACTTTTTTTGCAATTGAACAACTTTTTCCATAACATCTTTGGCAAGGGGTGGGCGAATGCATCGGTCAACGCCCCTAAACACAATGCCAATAAAACTAGACGGATAGTGTAATTCTTGGGCCGATTGAATTTGGCCCAAACGATCATCAATCATCATAACGGTGTTTGGTCTGTTGTGGGTTAAATAGGTCGATAACACCTGGTTTTTTGTTTGGGATGCCGATCCTGTAAAGAAAATGCCCTTGTAAAATACAGGGGGGGATTGGGGGGCACAGTCGGCGGGATCTATTAAATGAACATCCTGGTTGTCGTTGTACGTGGGCGTAAAGAAAATGCCTACTTTGCATAATTCGTTGTACCTCCACTCTTCGATGCGCGACATGACCCCGCATCTTCCCGTGTCCATATGAGTTAATCCATAAATCAATAGATCTTTTTCTCTCGCCCTTTCAATCAAGGCTGGCCAATCGGAGCAAACTAATTGGGTGTGGCGTGACAATCTCCACAGCCCAAGAAAACTGGCCAAAGATGGCGAGTTCTTTTGTTTCATGGCATCAATGATGCGCCCCCCTTCGGACAAAGGATCTTGTGGGCTGGTTTGAAACAGATAGGATGAAATCGTTTGAATGGTGTCGTCAATGTCAACGAAAATCACATCGCCCGGTTGGCAATGGTCGATCATTTGTGCTACATCGTTGATTTGATCCGTCATAATCGTCACTTTCGATTCGGGACTCAGCTGAATGGTGTGGTCTTGATAAATGATGTGTTTTATTTTGGGCATGATGTTTTTATACTCTAGATAAATGGTTGCACTTATTAAATAAAAAATAGGATGACAAGAAAGAAACAGGATGATGTTACAGTTTTTGAATAACAGAATCGTCTAAGTCGTTTTTTCCTTAAAAAACAAGCCATATCATGGTTTTGTCGCTGTACACGAATGACTCATCCATTTCAAGGTTGCCCATTGTCTGGGATTGGTGGATCATGCCATTGGCGTGATAACATCTTTATTTTGCGATGCAGAGCCGATCTCTCCATACCAATAATTTCGGCCGCCTTTGTGACGCTGCCCTCTGATGCCGCAATTTGGGCTTTGACATAACTGATTTCAAAACACGCACGGGCCTGTTTCAGCGGCAAAGAATAGATGTTTTTGGGTAACGAGAG
>VGCF01000013.1 GCA_016870135.1 Alphaproteobacteria bacterium | reverse complement strand
TCTGTATCCTCTCACCACATTCCCCACGATATTCCTGTGGATTTGGCTGGTGTTGAAATGGGGCATACCATTCACTTGAAAGATTTGAAATTACCCGAAGACATGCGTGTATTGCATTTGACAAAAGACAGTCCTTTGGTCAGTTTGGTCGCGCCTGCCGGGTTGGCCGAAGCAACAAAAGTATAAGATTGTTTGAACATGGATTACCGTATTCTGACCAGGGTGCGGTTTTCCACAGTGATACAGACATTTAAAGATTATACATTCGTTTCTGTTGTAATGCAGAGTTGGTTTTTGGGGGCTGCGGCCCCCTTTTTTCATGAGGTATGATTGTTGTGCTCATCCATTTTTTTCATGCTGGTTTGTGCTTTTAAACACCCGATCGCTGCTATCACCCCTGATGATGCAAAATCATAGATAAAGGGTCTGAGGGCATCTTGTAATGGAAAACAGATGAAATCTAGCCCATGCACACACCATTTTCATAGCCTATATGGCCACCCCGCCCTAGTTTCTATGTCATGGCCCTAACAGCCATCCTAAAAGCCCCGTTGCTGCCCTAAAATCTGTTTTTCAAGAAAACAAACAAGATGGCACTGTGAATCTCTATAGGCTGATAACTGTTGTGTACGGGACTGTCTGCTGGCCCAGTTTGCCTGCAGACCATGATGGAAATCTAGACCGGTTCAGATTCGTCTGAAAACTCTGCACCAGGAGAATAGTTCATAATCATGCCATTGGATTGGGTGTTCCAAAGCTTTCGATACAATCCATCCTGTTGCACCAATTCTTCGTGAATGCCATCTTGGACAATGGAACCACGATCAAAAACGCATAAACGATCCGCACTTTGTAAAGTGGCTAAACGGTGAGCCACAATCAGTACGGTTTTGTTCTCAAACAAGGCGTTTAATGCGCTCTGAACACGTTCTTCGGTTACGGCATCCAGATTACTTGTGGCTTCGTCCAGCAGAACAATGGGGGCGTTTTTCAAGATGGCTCTGGCAATGGCGACCCGTTGACGTTGACCGCCGGATAAACGCATTCCTTTTTCCCCAGCCATGGTTTGGTATCCTTGGGGCAGGGATTGGATCACGTTATGAATTTCTGCCTTTTGCGCCGATTCGTAAATTTCAGCATCTGTGGCATCCAAACGACCATAACGAATATTGTCCATAATCGAACGATTGAACAGGTAACAATCTTGAGGAATAACAGCCACAGATTGATACAAACTGTCTTTTTTCACCTTGGAAATATCCTGACCATCAATTAAAATTTGGCCAGATTGAACATCATACAGGCGTAAAATCAAGTTGATAAAAGTGGATTTTCCACTGCCCGAATATCCCACCAGCCCCACTTTTTGTCCACCAGGAATGGTTAGCGTTTTGTTGCAAAACAACGGCTCGTGATGTTCGTAACCGAAATAGACCTGCTTAAATTGAATGGTCCCGTTGGATACCACCAAGTCTGTGGACTGATAATCTTGCAGTACATCGTAATCGCAGTCAATCACTTTTAGCGCTTGTTTCATTTGCCCGACTTTTTCCCAAAAATTTCGGACATCTTTGCCTAAATTCCAAAATTGATCCAAGATTTGCAGATTCAGGGTAAAAATGAGAATAAATCCACCAGGCGTAATGGTTCCGGCCACCAAACCATGATACAGTTTCCAACAGCACCACGTTTCAAAAATCCAAAAGCTGGTTCCTTGAAACAGGTGTAATTTCATAAAAAAATAGTCGCGCTGTTGTTCTTTTACTGTCGATTCGTTGGTGACTTTTTTTAACAAGGCATGCTCGTGTTTAGAGCGTCCAAACAGGCGAATGCTGGATATGTTCATCAAAATATCCACCACCCGACCGATGACCTGAGACCGCGCCTCGGCCGCAGCATAGGCATATTTAGTATGACAAAACAACAAAATCAAGGACCCTGTCATAAACACCGATAACCACACCAACAAGACATAAGCAAAGTGAATATCCACAGACGCCATATTGATAAAGACCAGGATCAGGGTCAACGTACATGTCGCAAAATGATCGGTAATGATTTTGATAATTTCTGGTGTTTGTATGGTCAGATCGTTCATTTTATTGGTTAAATTACCAGCAAAATGCTTTTGATAAAAAGACGCAGAGTGATTCAGCATGCGTTTGGTTAAGTTTAACATGATCAGCTCTTTTTGTCTGGGCACAAATCGGGCAATCAAGGCGTCATAAATGCGAAACAAGGTGATAAAGCTCAGCCCCACAAACAAAAACGATGTAAACAAGGGATAGAGGTGTTCTGCCAATTTGGGCAACGGGCATGACGCCACCGTGTCAGTAATATTTTTGATCATTCTCGCTTGTACATTGACCACAACCGCTCGGCCCAGAGAAATGCCTAAAAATCCGATGATGTAAAATTTCAGAGGGCGGGTTACAGAAACAAAAAATTGATACAGCTGGCTCACAACGCGCAAAGAAAGTTATGTATTCCTCAATAATACCATGTTTTAAGAGTGCTGAATGGGTTTTTGCGCCTGTTTATCCCGATTTTTTTTCTAAAAACCATACTGTTTTTTCCTTTACCAACCAAGGGGTTGCCCGATCAAAGACGTTTTTTTCCAGACATAACCTCTGGTGTACAGCGGTCCATGATCCAAGACAGGGCGTCTGTTTGGGTGAATGATATGATTTCCCCTGTGGCACGAATTTTGACATCAACAAGACCTTGACTTAACCATTTGGATCCGATCAGAATTTGATAAGGAAAACCCATCATATCCATGTCTGCAAACTTTTTCCCAGCACTTTGATCCACATCCATCAAAAAGGCATCAATCCCCTGATTTAAAAAGGACTGATACAGGGTTTCAGCCATATCCTCTGTGCCTTTACCCAATCCAGCAATCGCCACCACAAACGGCGCCACAGATATGGGCCATTTTATACCTTTTTCATCGTGATTGGCCTCTATTAACGCACCAACCAAGCGAGAAATACCCACGCCATAAGATCCCATTTCCACGGCAACACGGTGTCCGTTCTGATCCATCACAAAGGCATCTAGTGGTTCAGAATATTTGGTTCCAAAGTAAAAAATATGACCAACCTCGATGCCACGCTTGGTGCGCAATTGGTCGCCTGACAGGGGGCAAGCATCCGATTGATGTTGATCGTCGGCACGGGCATAAAAGCCATTAAAATCATCCATGCATTCGCGAATGCCACCATCTGTCATAGGGCGGTCCAGGGCAGCATCATAAAAAATTTCACTTTCCCCCGTATCGGCGACGATGTGAAATTCATGACTCAGGTCGCCCCCAATAGGCCCAGTGCTGGCACGCACGGGTATGGCCGTCAGACCCAAGCGATGAAATGTACGCATATAAGCTTGAAACATGCGCGCATAGGTGGCTTTTGCGCTCTCTGGGGTCAGATCAAAGGAATAGGCATCCTTCATCAAAAATTCTCGCCCACGCATTACGCCAAAACGAGGCCGAATTTCATCACGAAATTTCCACTGAATGTTGTATAAACATTGGGGCAACTGTTTGTAACTGTGGATATGAGTACGGAACAGCAAGGTAAACACCTCTTCGGCCGTTGGTCCGTACAATAAATCGTGGTCATGGCGATCCACAATGCGCAGCATTTCTTTGCCGTAATCAGAATAACGGCCACTTTGTTTCCATAAGGATGCAGGTTGTAACGTTGGTGCTAATGCCTCTTGGGCCCCTATTCTGTTTTGTTCTTGTCGTACGATGTCGGAAATTTTATTTAAAACACGTAAACCCAAGGGCAACCAGGCATAAATACCCGATGCAATGTTTTGAATCATACCAGAACGCAACATCCATTGATGCGATGCAATATGGGCTTCCTGAGGATGATCTCTTAAAAGGGCTAAAAAAGAAGCAGATGCACGCATCCTATGATCCAGTTATAGGGTATACTGTGACCATACCATTATTGCTTTCTGTTGATCAATGGATTTTTTAAGGCATGATATCAGCGATGGGATAGGGATGTGATTGGGTTTTTAGAAGGATTGATCGTGCGTATTCAGGGCGATCGCTGTTGGATTGTTGTTTCCGGATTGGGGTACATTGTATCGGTGGGGCGCCGATTGGTGTCCCAGTTGTCCATACAAAACAGCATTTCTTTGTGGATTGAAACAGTGGTGTACGATGGGCAGATCCATTTATTTGGATTTAAAACCGAAGAAGAACAATCCTGGTTTCAGTTTTTAATCGCCGTTTCTGGTGTGGGTGGACGCTTGGCTGTGGCCATTTTATCTGATCTAGATCCAGATGCCTTAGCCATATGTATTTCAGAAAATCAACTGGTATCATTGCGTCGCATCGATGGTGTGGGTCCCAAATTGGCCAATCGATTAATGACGGAATTAAAAGACAAAGCGCAAAGTTGGGTCAAATCCAGGGTGCTGTCAGAGGGTAATCCCCACCATGGTGCGCCTATGCACCAGGAGGTTCTTTTGGCTCTGATGGCCTTGGGATATCGAAAAGCCGACGCAGAGTCTGCTGTTTTACGCGTTTTATCCCAATATCCATTGGATACGATTGAGCAAACGATCACACGCTGTTTGCCTCTGTTGTCTCCTGGTTAATGGGTGCAAGAAGTCAAGAGATCGAAAAAACATCCGTCCAGGGCAGAATACGTAAGATCCCTTGGTCAGAGGGTAAGGATTGAGGGATGCTGTCACTGATCCACAGGGTCTCTAGTCCGCTGGTTTGAAGGTGATCCAAACAGGGGTTTGAAAATACCCCGTGGGTAACGGCCGCCATTACACGCCGGGCACCTTTGCTCAGCACATAGGCGCAAGCTTGAGATAACGTGCTGCCTGTATCCACCACATCGTCCACAATCAAGCAGGTTTCATCGAACCAATCGGGGTTGTGGTGCCATATTTCTGTGCCCTGAGGCGTCCGTTTTTTCGATAAACAAGACCACGGACATCCCATATGCGTTGCCCATGCTGTTGCACGATCTTTGCCTCCTGAATCGGGGGATATGACATGGCTGATGGCCGCGTTTTTTAATGCGGATAGAAAAATAGGCATCCCTGATACGATACGGGTATCAAAGGATGCCGTTGACATGAATTTTGGTAAATGAGGATCCAGGGTGATCAGGCATTCAATATCAAATGATTCCAGGATGTGACCCAACACATCCACAGCCTTTGGGTTACGACCATAGGGTACATAGGGAGTCATCACAACAATACGCTCTGTTTTGGCCTCTTTTAATCGGCTGCACAGCAGACCCAGTGCCATCAAGGGATCAGAGGTTTGGGAAAATTCATGCACCACAATGGCGGATATTTTCCCCATGTTTGGCACATCAGAACATCCCCATTCTCCACAAGAAAAAGGGCTCAGCGGACCGGGCACCCAAGGAAAACCTAAAATTTTGGCCAGCACAACCATGGTGTGGGTAGGGACCAGACCTTGAACCAGCAGAGGGCGTTTCCATTCTTTTTGAAAATAGGGCGTTTTGTGATCAAAATGTTGGCACTGGATTGGCCGCGAAGAAGGCAGAAAATGGATGATACTGCTCATGATCTTTGACGCCCCATTGTATTTTGAACCATAATCTATAAAACTCTATCATACTGTGAAAAAGATAAAAGTCGTTCATCAGAGTTTTCCTGGCGCATCTGAATGTGGTATATTGGATGTATATTTCAGGATTTTTCAAGAGAGTTATTCTCTGTAACCAGGATGATGTATGCCCATACCCATTACAATGCCAGCCCTGTCCCCCACCATGACCACAGGGCATTTGATTGTTTGGCATAAACGCGTCAACGACGTGGTCAATACCGGGGATTTGTTGCTGGAAATTGAAACAGACAAAGCCGTCATGGAGGTCGAAGCCACCCAATCGGGTATTTTAGATTATTTAGCGGTTCCTGCAGGTACAAACGATGTGGCTGTGGGCACGATCATTGCGGCTTTACGGCATCAAACAGAGCTGGAAGGGGTGAGCAAAACCTGGTTATTAGAGCAAGGCATTGAAAACTCTACGGTTCCTGTGGTGGCCTCCCCTGCCCCCTTGGATCAACCCAGCCCTGCACAACCGATTCAATCCGCTACTGTGCAACCTGCTGGTGTATCGTTGTCCAGCACACTGATTAAGGATGAAAAAAGCACTTCTTCCGCTGGTCATTTGAACACAAGCCCAGACTCTGGTGCCAGCACCAATGCCAACGGATTCAACGGTCAGGCTTCTGCAAAACCAGATTCGACTGTGGCACCGGTCCACATATCGCGCGATCATAATCGCGTTATGGCATCACCATTGGCACGCAAGTGGGCCGAGCAACACGGGATTTCCCTGCATCATATTCATGGCACCGGTCCCAGAGGACGTATTGTGAAGAATGATGTGATGGAGGCCATGAAACATGGAACTGTAGATCAGCGTAACGGAACATTAGAGAACCATAATGGGGACATCAAAGGCATTAGCTCTCCCATTCATGTGTCATCTTGTTCTGTGCCTTTATTAGAACGCGCTGTTGATACGGGGCTTGGTGCCTTGGATCCTGCGTATGGTGAACGGTGTGATTATATCGTGGCATCCACCACACCCGTGTCTCTGTCGGGTATGCGTAAAACCATTGCGCAACGTTTAACCTTATCCAAACAGACGGTACCCCATTTTTATCTGACCGTACAATGCCATATGGATGCATTGTTGGCATTGCGCCAGGCCATGAATGGGGACAGTAAAGGTCTTTCGGTCAATGATTTTATGGTGCGTGCTTGCGCCTTATCCTTACGAAAAGTAAACGAAATGCGCTTAATGTGGGGCGATGAACAGCACGCCGTGCAACACGATCATGTGGATTTGGCCGTGGCCGTATCGGTTCCTGGTGGTTTAATTACCCCCATTGTGCGCTTTGCCGATACAAAGCCATTGCGAACCCTGGCGCCAGAGTTAAAATCGTTGATTGTGCGGGCCAGAAATGGAAAATTATCGCCCAATGAGTATCAAGGAGGCCTGTTTACATTGACCAATTTGGGGATGATGGGGATCGATCAATTTAATCCCATTATCAATCCTGGACATACCGGTATTTTGGCCATCGGGGCGACAAAAGAACAGGCCATTGTACGGGACGGCGCTGTGACAGTGGGCAAAGTCATGCAGGCCACCATTGCGGCTGATCATCGGGTTATTGACGGGTCTGTGGCAGCAGAATTTTTAACCACGTTTCAAAAATTGATTGAACAACCTCTGCTCTTGGTGTCCTAGGGGCAGGCGGCTTTTTTGTCTCTTGTCATGTTTTACAGCTAGGTACACATTTTTCGTTCCCCAAACGGGCGGTGGTTCTGATGGATGGTGGGTCTGATGCCCCCCCCCTTTTTTTTTACCGTTGCATGATCTATATGTTCGTATGATCCAGAATTTGCATGTTCGGGAACGTTTGTGGTTTTTGTCAGTCATAAGAGTATTGATCGATGAAAACTGTGTTTCAATGGCCCAATTTTTTTTCAGCTATTGAATCGTGCCTTGATTATTTTCTTGTGTATCCCACGGGCCTTCCTTGTTTTCCTTTACCTGTTTTTGTACCTCTCGTTTATTCATTCGTCCTATAAGTTGGCTTTTCTGCCTTTTGATTTTGCTTTTTTATCTCGTGCATGGGGGCTGTAAAAACAGAGCAAAAAACAATTGAACCAAATAACTTGATCCATTTTTTCTGTTTTTAAATAAATGGGCATTAGCATAGTTAAGTGTTAAAATATATTGATCTAGGATTGTAGAACGGTTTTTTTAAGGTTTAAATGTTTGTTTGTGGTCCAGGTTTCTAATAAGTTCTGTCAATGGCAATCATTGGTGTGTATTCGTAACGTACTGTGGTTAATCATTGTTTTTGTGACGCCCCCCTGTGATGACAGTGTTCTCTGTTTAACCGGTTTTGTCCAGGCAACACACCGGATCAGAGTACGGATGACTATTCTAAGACAAATGCGCTGAAACCATAATGGGGCGCTGAAAAAACAGGGTGTGAACCAAAACAATCCCAAGAACGCGTCTGTGGGGTTGAAAAATTGGGAAAGGATAGGCGATTCTGCGTTCATTCAGTCAGTGTAACGGCCCTGTTACGTCAATAGGGGGGGAGTCTTTGCCATCATCGTCCTTGGTGTGCAAAGACTTTTCAATTTCTGCAACGATGTTGGCCTGAACCATATCATAGGCCATTTGCAGGGCATGAGAAAAACCCACAGCATCGGTTCCGCCATGGCTTTTAACAGCAATTCCATTCAGACCCAGCCATATGGCGCCATTATAAACCCGTGGATCGAAACGGTTATGCAGATCCTTTAAAAAAGGTCTGGCCAATAGACCCACAATTTTACCCCACCAGTGGGACGAAAAGCTATTTTTTAACGATGAAAAGCATAATTTAGCAATACCTTCGGCTGTTTTCAATGCAATATTTCCGGAAAACCCATCGGTGACCACGACCGATACGGTGCCCATAGCAATGTCATGACCTTCTACAAATCCCTGAAAATTCAGACGGGATGATTTCAATGTTAAAAAGGCTTGTTGCAAGGTGTCGCTGCCTTTGGTGTCTTCTTTTCCGACATTTAACAGGCCCACGCTGGGTTTACAAAACTTTAACACCTTTTCTGCAAAAATGCTGCCCATCTGAGCATATTCCACCAGGTTTCGAGACGAAGCATCCAGAGTACCCCCCAAATCCAATAAAACGATCAGGTGACCATTGTTGCTGGGAAATTGGGATGCAATGGCTGGTCGGTCAATGCTGCCCAGCGTTCTTAAAATATTCTTGGCCAGTGCCAAATAGGCTCCTGTATTTCCCGCTGAAACTGCGGCATTTGCTGTTTTGCTGGATACCGCCTCTAGGGCCAAACGCATACTAGACCGGGGCCATTGACGCAATACAGCAGATGGTTTTGCCGTGGACGAAATGCTTTCATCGGTGTGAACAATGGTGCAAACGGGTTCTACGTGTTTGTATACATTTAAAAGAGGTGTGATAACCGCCTGATCCCCAAAAAGTAAAAATTGAGCATCAGGACATTTCTTGTGAAATAAAGCTATTCCTTCGATGCACACATGCGGCGCATCATCCCCCCCCATCACGTCAACAGCAAGTAAAGTCATGTATTCTCTGTGCCATCCAGTGCTCTTTGGGCACGTTTTTGAGACTTCGTAGTTATGACATGACGGCCATCATAATGCCCACAATGCAAGCACATATGGTGGGTTCTGCGAAAATCGTCACAGTTTCTGCACAATGTCATATTGTCAACATGCACATGCTTGCTAGAGCTGCGCATACCTTGTCGAGAGGGGCTCGTTTTCTTTTTTGGGACGGCCATGGACGGAATCCTATAAAATAATTAGCCTTATCATACGTCTGTAAGGTAAAAAAATCAACGCTGAAACACTCTTTTTACAAATTTTAGACTATTTTTTTTGACCCTATTGCCACAGGGGTTAAAACAAGGTTATGGTGATCCTGTAAAACCTGTAAAAAAGGAGAAAATAAAAATGATAAGGTATGCATTGATGTTGGTAATGTTGGTTTCTGGTTCCATTGTTTCTGCTGATTCAAGCGCAACAGACGCACACGCTGCACCCGCTGCAGAATCCGCAACAACAGACACAGCCGACGAAGCAAAAGCAGCCGAAGACGTAAAAGAAGAAGACGCTGGTTCGTAATTTTCTGTTGTTGAATCGGTCTTTTGATCGGTTTTTTTATATTGCCCTTATAGAGCTTTGCTCTAAACGGGCAATTTTTTTGCCTAGTGTTGTGTGGTTATGACCATCTTTGGGTAAAAAAGCTCTGTGGGGGGACTTGTTGTGCGTCTCGTGTTTTGTTACAATGAAAAAGCATTGGGGTGTAGCCAAGCGGTAAGGCAACGGTTTTTGGTACCGTCATCCCTAGGTTCGAATCCTAGCACCCCAGCACCCTATTTCAGTACCCTATTTTTATTTCAGCTTTCAAACCTGTTGGTGATGCGATTCAACCGGCGTTATCGTTTTTATGCCACGATGCGATTCAACCGGATAATGTCACCAGCGGTGTTTCACGGGTTTTGAATGGCCTCTTGTTTTGATCAACCTCTTGATATCCCCGTGCCCATCAGGCAGCAACCGAGAAGATCTCTGCTTATTCGCGCCAAAGGACGAAAAATCCAACGGGTGAGATCGTTTTTGAATACGAAACGTTTGAAAAGGTGGGTCAAGTTTGAAAGGGTGAGGCAAAAAACTTGATCACAACAATGAATAATCGTGTATGTGTTGAATTTTTATCTGTTATGTTTTTTTGGTTGCGGGAGCAGGATTTGAACCTACGACCTTCAGGTTATGAGCCTGACGAGCTACCAGACTGCTCCATCCCGCTTTATTAATATACGTACTTTTTACCCCCAATGCAACCCCCTTGCCAGTCTTTTTTTAAAGGGATTGGAAAAAGACTATCCCCCATTGGGACGGGGACGGGCTGCTTTGGTTTTTAATGATGGTACAACCATAGATTGTTGAAAAATATTGTACCCTTCGGGCAATGCTGTGGCCAAAACGTGATCGCCTGCATCAATGGTTTCTGGATTCCAAATCAGAGCATTGTTTCGATACAGCGCCACAATACGCCAACGGTCTTCTTGCCAATCTTGGCACATTGTTCCAGCCATTTTTGATTCTGGTCGTACATAGGATTGGATCACCATACCTGTGGCCATGCCTTGCAGGGGATAGATCCAAGCGTCTTCTTGTTGGGTGATCTTTTTCAGAACGTCCATCACAATGCGTGGTCCAGAATGAATCATTTGATTCACACCACGAACACAAAGGGGAGACAAGTAATGCAGATTTTGAATGCACGCCATGGTGTGTTTTATACCATAACTGTGGGCCATCACAGCAGCCAGAATATTATACTCATCGCTGGCTCCCATACTGATGACTGTGTCCTGGTCTTTTAATGCGTTTTTTAACAGTTTTGGATCGTTATAGGGACCTTGAATCAACTGGATTCCTGGACACTGTTGAGAGGCCAAAAATAAATCATCTTCGTTGTCTGATAACAAGGTGATGTTTAGTCCTCTGTCCATGGCATAGGGTAAAAAGGAAAACAAAGTGGGCGAAGACCCTAAACACAGGATGGCTTTTTTCCGATCAGAGCAATCATGAAGGTTGTGTAATAAGGGGGCGTCAGCCACAGCCACCATCCCGTAAAGGGCATGACGAGGACCAATCACATCACAGGCCGTTGGAATCCATTGGTTGTCGTGGGTCATGATTCGAATCAGTCGCACGCCAGAGGACTCTTGGATGTCGGCGACTGTTTTCCCCACCCAAGGATGAAAAGGCGTCATTTGGATGCCCAAAACCATGGCTTCTCTGTTACAAATGGGCAATACATCGAAACAATATGGGTAATCTAAGGCCTCTAAAATGCATGATGTCGAAATCTGATGGGATGAAAAAGAGTCATTGAGTTCAAAATATTTGGACAAAGGTGCGGAAAAGCTATCTTGAAAATAAGCTCTATTTTCCAATCGTGCCACGGTGGTGACCGCACCAAAAAGATGGCTGAGATGACAGGCCACTAAATTCACCTCATCCCATTGTGTAACGCCCAGCACATAGGAGTTCTGGCTCAGGCCCGCTTGTTCCAAAATGTTTGGGTCAGAGGCGCTCCCACAGATGGTTTGTACATCGTATACAGAGGAAATGCGTTCCAGGGCGCCTGCATCCGTATCGATGGCCACGATTTCGTAATACAAGGATAAATAATGAATTAAACTGGACCCAATGGATCCAACGCCACAGATCAGAACTTTCATGGTCGATTGGGTTTATGCTATGGCCAAAAGCATAACAAAGGGTGGTTTAATTTTTCCGTAATGACCCCTCTGCACCATCCTCTTTTGTCACAGCCCAACCTTGCCGCCCAGTGTCTTAAAACCAGTCTTGCATCATTCTTGTGTGTCGCAATTGGTGATCATAACCCAGTGCTGCATTCGATAAAGCGTCTCATAATGGGGTGGGTTGTACGATGCAGTTCATTGGATTTTCCTTGCCATGCCAGTACGCCATCGTGTAACAGGGCCACGTGGTCACCAATGTGAGTGGCGCTGTGAATATCATGAGAAATGGTAATGGCCGTGGCTTGTAATTGGGTGATGACTTTTCGAATCAGGGCAGAAATGGTGTGGGACAAAATGGGGTCCAACCCCTCGGTGGGTTCATCAAAAAACAGAAATTTTGGGGATAACGCAATGGATCGTGCAATGCTGACCCGACGTTTCATACCACCAGACAGGGTGTTGGGATACAGATCCAAGGTGGCATCGGATAATTCAACTTGGTGCAATAGGCGTGCTGCGCGCTCTCTGCGTAGGCGATCGGATCCTTTGATGCGAAACGCCACGTTTTCCCAAACGCGTAAACTGTCAAACAGGGCATAAGACTGAAAAACCACGCCAGTCTGTTGAAAAAAGTCTACAGGAGGCAATACAGAATCGGGTGTGGTGATGAAATTCCCCAATTCCACCACTCCATTGTCTCTGGGCAGTAACCCCAATAATGCACGCATCAGAACAGATTTTCCAACCCCAGACTGGCCCATTAAAACCAGAGATTTTCCAGCCTCTACGGTCAGGGAAACATCGCGTAAAACCTTGTTTTTCCCCAAAGAGAGCGCCAAATGGCGTGCCAAAATTCCAACCATTCTTCCAAACGCAGCACAAGAGCATTGACACCATTGTACCATGGTTTTTCACGGAAAAAGATGAGCCTGTCAAACATCTCATTGGCCATCAATAGGTGCGTCAGATCTTTGGACACACAGGGGGGTGGGACAACACGGCGGTTTTGGTTATACTATATCGGGTCTTTTGTTTTGGATTAAAACGTTTTAGATCACAGCAAGGGTCATCATATATCAGTGTCAAGGAAATCTCTTTTTATGTTCAAACCAGGCCAACGTATTGTTTTAAAGCTGTCAGGTGAGTTTTTGCAAGGCACACAAACCCACGGGTTGTGTTGGGATACGCTGGACCGCCTCTGTCACATGGTGGTGGCGTTGCCCCAGTATCAATGGGTTGTAGTGGTGGGGGGTGGCAACTTTTTTCGTGGAAAACAGGGGGCAAAGTATTGTGGACAAGGTGTGGCCGACACTATGGGCATGATGGCCACCCATTTTAATGGATTGGCACTTTGTGCGCGTTTACAGGCATTGGGCACCTGCGTTTCCATCATGACGGCGCGTACGGTTGATGGTGTGGGTGAACCGTTTCAGGTAATGAATGCCGACAGGTTGCTCCATGCAGGAGGAATTGTGGTGTGCACAGGTGGTTTGGGCCATGGCGCCATGACGACCGATACGACTGCTGTGGTGCGGGCATGTGAGTTGGATGCCAGCTGCGTCATCAAGGGTACATCAATCAATGGGGTATACAGCCATGATCCCAAAACGTGCCCCGATGCCGTTTTTTACCGAACAATTTCTTGGGATCAGGCCATCATACAGCGTTTGGGCGTTGTGGATATGACGGCCCTTGTGTTGGCCAAATCCTATGAAAAACCCATCATCGTCTTTTCCTTGAATCATGAAGAGGGGATAAAAGGCGTTTTGGAGCAATCCATACCGTACAGCATCATCCAGCATTCAATAGGGGCATAAAAGCCATTGCTGTGGCGCCATTTTTTATTTATTGTTAAGAGTAATCCGTCTAAAAACTTGATTTTTTTGACATTTTTTTATTCGCCCGATCACAAGAACTCTGTTGCTTTTTCATAAGTGGGGGGTCTATGATTTTATCCTTGTTCCATGCGTTCATCAGGTTTCGTGCCCACGGTCTGTGGCATCTGGGGTGCGCAATGCTTTTCATGATATTTTCCTGTGGTACGAGCGTAATGGCCGCAAAAACGAACCCTAAAAAAGCTGCCCCTGTGGCATCACAATCGCTGAAAAAAGCTGTTGCAGAGGTCAAAGCATTACAAGCCCAGTTGGAAGCGGTGCAAAAACGTTTGCCCGTTATACTTGATCAATTGGGCATCAGCGCCACTGTGGGGAAAGGCACAGAATTAAAGGCGACAGCCGTTGTAACGGGTCATTTAGAACATTTCAGTCAGCATTTTCGTCAACGTTTGTCTAAGTTTTCCTCTGATTTTGCACTGACCACACAGATGTTGGGCCAGTATCCTGTTTTGAAAAACCCCATAAAATTGCATTTTTTGTTTTTGTTTGCAGCCTTTGTGGTCAGTTTGTTCAGTGTGGGTTTGGGGGCCAGATTTTTGCAGCACCGTATAGAAAAATCTGTTTTTCGATTGAAATTCAAATCTCTGATGCATTTGGGACGATTAAATTCGTTGTTGCTGTTTCCTATACCCGTGTATTTTTGCATCAGCTTGGCATTAGGGGGGACCATGGGCGTTTGGGGGATAAAACCCCTAGATGGATGGGGTTTGAATACGTGCGCCCTTTTTCCGTTGCATTTTTATTGCGTATGGGCCATGTACACGTGGATTGGTATGACCTGGATGCCCAATCGACCATCCCAAGGATTTGTGGTCATGAGACCAGAAGACGCCCACAGAACGGCTTTTTGGTTGCGCACAGTGATCGGAATTTATGCGGGATCCGTGGCTATTTTGGGTATTATTGGCTTGATTTTCGTGGAATCAAGTGAAAAAGATGCGGTTATCCGGACCATTCTGGATGTGGCGGTGATGGCATCGTGTTGGTGTGGGTACAAAGGGTTGTCTTTGGATAGGGCTGCATTGGAATTGAATTCAGATCCTAAAAATATTTTAAGAGTAATAGCAGGTTTTCGTTGGCTTTTTGCAGTAATGACAGTATTATTTGTGATGGAAAGAGACTGGTTTCTCTATTTTTTATTTCCCGTCGTCATGACAGCCATGGTGTGGATTTTTCTGTTTCCAACAAAAGAAATGCTACGGTATTATCGATTGCGTTTTTTGTGGAAAAGGAGACACAAAGATTTTTTGTTTAAACCAGTGTTACTTTCGGATAAAATATTATCCTATATGGTGGATACTTTTGCTTATGGATTGCTCTTATCGTGTTGGTATCCTTATATCGAAATGTGGATTGGTGCAGGGTATTGGACCTTTTTAACCTCGGTAAAGAGCTTTGTGTTCTCTGGATTGTTCAATGCTGTTTTAATTGTTGTTTTTTCATATTTTATCATCAAGATTGGGGATCGTATTTTACGCTATTATGTAGAGGAAAAATACACCAGTGATTCTCTGGAAAACAACTTTCTTGCCAGCCGATTAAAGACGTTAATGGCCATGTTGCGTACATCGTTGCGCGTGGTGGTGTGGACACCGACAGTGGTTTTTGCGGTGGGTCAATTTGCCGATGTGAATGTGGGAACTTGGGTAACCAGCATCGGGGCAGCCAGCTTTGGTTTATCCTTTGGTGTGCAAAATATTGTACGAGATTTTATTACAGGATTTTTCATTATTTTGGAAAACAACCTGATGGTGGGGGATGAGGTAGATGTGGACTCTAAAACAGGCAAAGTGGAATCCATCACCATTCGCACCTTGAAAATACGTTCCGATCAAGGCATGTTATTGACCATTCCTTTTGGCAGCATCCAGGTTATTGGCAACAAAAATCGTTTGTTTTCAGCTGTTTTGATGAATATTTCTGTGGGGTATTCTGAAAATTTGGATCGGGTGCAACTGTTGATCGAAAAAGCTTTTACCTTGGTCAAGCGTGTTCCGATATTTGGGCGACGTATTTTGGGTCCTTTGGAAATTCGTGGCGTGAACGAAGTCACCAGCTATTCCGTGATTTTACAGGTCAAAATTACCACTGCACCCAATATGCAAGATGTCATTCGCAGAGCCTATAACCGACAATTAAAACAACTGTTTGACGAAGCGGGCATTGTTGTTCCTTTGCCACCGGCGTCGTTTTCTAAACCCATTTCCAGTTTAACCAATACATCCCTGTAACAAGAAAACTGCAATGGCGATGGCCAGTATGCTGTCTAAACGATCCAGCAACCCACCGTGCCCGGGCAACCAGGACCCAGAATCCTTGACGCCAAATTTGCGTTTAGCCCACGATTCCAATAAATCACCCGTTTGTGCAGCCAGACACAAAAATGCCACGAACAGCGTATACGATACCATATCGGGCAATGAAAACCATGTGAAACGATACAGGTATAAAAATGCCAGCATGGGAACCAAGGCAACGGCCGATAAAAACCCGGCCCAGGTTTTGGACGGACTGATGGCTGGACATAACTTTGGCCCCCCCATTAGGCGTCCTCCAAAATAGGCGGCCGTATCTGTAATGGGCCCCAATAACAGAACGCATATAAAAATAGCGATCTGGGTATAATAGTGTCGGGAATGAATATCGACCATACAATGACATGTCCAAAACCCGAATCCAATGATGGTTGCCCCCGCCATACGTAATGGAATGGATTTTCCAGCCCCCATACGAAACCATTCGTACAAACAGATACTGGCCATGATCGAGAGACCAATGGGGAATACCATGGGAATTTTCATAGAATAACAGATCCACAGTCCCAGAACCGCCCACAATATCATGCCCGTTATCAGACGTACCCGCAGATCAGGAAAATTCATGGTGTAAAACCAGTATGTTTACGTATGTATAACTCTGGCCTTTGTTTTGTGTCAAGGTCAAGGGCAAGCACTCACCGTTTACACATGGCCAATGGATTTAAAAACAGGGTATAATGCTGAAAATATACTAGGGTTAGGGGGACATGTCTCTGTTTTCTTGGTTTGATCATGGGGGAAACAGGCCGTCTTCACCCCACCATTTGCCCACTGTGGCGCCCGGGGACTCTCATCTGTGGATTTTTACCGATGGGGCGTGTTCTGGTAATCCTGGTCCTGGGGGATGGGGTGTTTTGATTCGATACAACCAACAGGTTTTGGAATTATCTGGGGGTGAAAAGCACACCACCAACAATCGAATGGAAATGCTGGCTGTGATTTGCGCCCTGGAATGGGTCCAGAATAATCGCGTTCAAGGCCCCATGACCATTGCGTCCGACAGTCAATATGTCATCAAGGGGATTACGCAATGGATTGATGGATGGATGCGTAATGGGTGGAAGACCAGTGCTAAAAAACCGGTGGAAAATCAAGATTTATGGCAACGCCTGTGGGATTTGTCCAAAAACCATTCCGCCATTACCTGGCAGTGGGTGCGTGGACACAATGGGCATCCTGAAAACGAGAGAGTGGATGTGCTGGCCCGTATGGCTGTGGTGCGTTAAAGGGTGTTGTTTTCTATGTCATTTGTTTGACAATTTGATGCCCCATTATTTTTGGTGTAAGGTTTGTTAAGAAACAATTAAATAAAGCTGATATGAAAAAAATCAAATTTTTGTCGGTGGCGCTGTTGCTTGGCTTTTTTGCGAATACATCATCTGCGGTGGAAAGTAGTAATCAGGGTCGTAAATCGAAACGTCCAGCCACTGCCCTATGTGAAGAAGCTTTCAAGTTTGTGAAATGGGGTATGCCAATCATTAACAACCATTTCAATAATTTCTAAAGTTTGAAGGATGATGATCCAAGGTTGCATGATGAGGCAATCATGAATGCCAATGTTTATATAGAAACAACTCGTGGAAAGCAGTTAAAAGAATTTGTAGACTTTGTAAAAGATTCTTTGAAAAAGACTTTTGATACTTCCTTTACAAATAGTTATCGCAAAATAGGTAAGTTGCAATGGCTGGAAGACGCATGCAACGCCGCAAAAAATGGTACGGTGCGACCATTCACGGTTGATAGCAATGAAGGTGAGCTGAAAGAAAATAGCCAAGAAATTTTAAATATGATAAAAGCCTGCATTAAAGACTACAAACGTAAAATTGGTCACACGTTTTCAGCCTTTGTGCGCAACAAGAAAAATAGAAAGAACAATAGCGAGAACAATAGCGAGAACAATAGCGAGAACCATGGCTATACAGAGACATTGCCTGACAATTCTTCAGACTTGATGAGTTTTGTAAAAGTAGGGGGTGAAGAGTTTTTAGGCTCACAGATGCGCACAGATATGAAAGAGCTTAGGAGCGACTCTATTTATGGCATATCAATGAATCAACCTGTTCCTTATTCTTTTGAGAAATATCTTGAAGAGAGTACGAAGTGCTATAAGCCTTTTCGGGATGCGTATGAGAATAGTTGTAAGAGTGAGAGCGGGAAAAACAATGTTGGTGAGGATTTTAAAAAACGACGTTCCGACTCTATATTGCTTATTTCGACATATTTCTTTTTGGAAACCTGCGAGTATTATATAAAATTTGCCAATGCGATGTATAAAAAAGGGATGGAACTCCGGGCTCCTAATTGTTCTCGGGGGGTCTATAAAACTTCGGACTAATGAGTGGTCTGGGAGGGGGCGAAATTAAAAAACACTGGGGGGGTGCCCCCCCGTTTTTAGGCTGTGTTGTTTAGTATCGATTATCTTTACGACCCGAAACCAGTTGTTCCAGCGCCATCCCCGTGCCCAATGCCACGCAAAACAGGGGGTTTTCTGCCACACGAACA
>VGCF01000012.1 GCA_016870135.1 Alphaproteobacteria bacterium | reverse complement strand
CATTTGGCCGTATTGGTGTATTGTCAGGGGGGGAAAAAGCCCGCCTGGTATTGGCGCTGTTGGCCTGGCAAAAACCCCATTTGTTGTTATTGGACGAGCCCACCAACCATTTGGATCTGGAAACCCGAGAAGCATTGGCTCTGGCATTACAAGAATTCGAGGGGGCCGTGATTGTGGTGTCCCATGACCGACAATTATTGGGCAGCGTGGTGGATCAGTTTTGGTTGGTATCCGATGGCACCATTTCTCCTTATGATCAGGATTTAGAATCGTATGCCGATTGGCTGTTAAAAGAACGGAAAAAAGAATGCGGCAAAGAATCCTCTGGACCCACACCCCCAAAAAACACCCCCAAAGAAAGCAAGGAAAAAACATCAAAAATATCAAAAATAGAGAAAAAAATATCAGAATTACAGAAGAAAATAGACGCTTTAAACATCGCTTTGTCTGACCCTGTGTTATACGAACAGATCGATTCGGCTGCGTGGGGCAAACAGCAATCTGAAAAAGATGGCCTTGAAAAACAATTACTTGAATGGGAAAACGAATGGTATGCTCTGTTACAGAGCTCGTAAAGTCCACATTTTTATGGATCCATTGCTGTGAAAAACGGTTAAAAATTTTTTATGCACACAGACACAGAGCACAATCCGCTTGTATATATTCTGTGACGTCCATTCCACAGTTAAGCGCAAGCTGTTTTACCATACGAAACGTTTAACAAAACCAAGCGGGCTGTATCCAGCAGGCCATCACGGCCAGCACCCCCAGGTTAACCACAGTATTCAGGAAGCCATATGGCCAATACACAGAGAAAAGGATTGGCCTGGCATGATGACAGACCCCCCTTTTGTTCTGACCTCAATCGGATGACAGCCCACCCCTTTTGTTCTGACCTAAATCGCCATGGATACCGTCTGAATGGTCGCATCAATGTGTTCCAGTGTTGCTTTTTTATCGCCATATCGGGTTTCCAAATCCTCGATGATGTCTTCAGGTGTTAATGGCTGATGGCGCACATCAGATAGACGTTTTTCCAGAGCACGCATTTCTTTTTGCTCCTTTTCTTGATCTTTTTTCAATCGCAACAAGGCCGCATCCGTATCCACAGCCTCTGTAATGGGAATGGCCAGCACCCCAGACGACAAGGAAAAGACCAATTGTCCAGAAACAAGAGGTTCTGTGTCCTCCACACCCAATCGCGATAGTCCCAACCACTGACATAACCCGTTCTGGTACAGGTCCACACAACGCATGACCTCTGAACACGTGTGGTGCAAGGTTAAATGTCCTAAACCATGACCCACAGGAATGGCAAACAAGGATCGCACACGCCGCACCATAATGATGACTTCGTGCACCAGACCCCAAGCATGGGTCACGGGTGTATCATGTGCACAATATTCTGGCCAGTGCGTCAAACACAGAGTCCCCTTTTCCCCTGTTAAATCATGCCATATTTTTTCGCTGATCACAGGCATAAAGGGGTGTACAATACGAATCATAAATCCCAATATAAACAGGAATACGCGCTGAATTTCTGCACCCCTTTCTGGATGATCCCACTCTCTTTGTGCCCATTCCACATACCAATCGCACACGATATGCCAAATAAAGTGATGCACAGCCATGGCTGCATCGGAAAAGCGGTACGACTGTATATGCCCATTGATGCGCTCTAGGGTTTCGGATACACGCACCAACATCCATTGATTCACAGGATCCTTGACATCCCCAGGAACAGACAGCACCGTTTCCCGATGGTGCAAGGATGTCATTACCCCGCGGGCATGGGCAAAGCGCACCACATTCCAAATTTTGTTGATAAATTGCCCAGCGTGCTCCACATTGTTCAGACTAAATCGCATATGCTGCTTACCACATGTGGCGCTGCTGAGGGCAAAGCGCAATGCATCAGCCCCATAAGAGTCAATAATGTCCAGAGGATTAACCACATTTTTCTTGGTTTTCGACATTTTTTGACCCTGAGCATCCCGGATCAAGGGGTGAATATAGATGTCACGAAACGGTACACGCTGGGTCATTTCCAACCCCAACATCATCATGCGGGCGACCCAAAAGAAAATGATATCAAATCCTGTAACCAGTACATCTGTGGGGTATCGATCATTGAAATCGAACCCTTGTGTTGGCCATCCCAATGTGGAAAAGGGCCACAGTCCAGAAGAAAACCAGGTGTCCAGCACATCTTCGTCTTGATGCAAAACCACATCTGCCCCCCATTGCTTACGCGCCAAAGCATAGGCTGAATCGGCATCACGGGCCACAAAAACGCTGTTTTCTGGACCATACCATACGGGCAATCGATGTCCCCACCACAACTGCCTAGACACACACCACGGTTGAATATTGTGCAACCACTGTAAGGCATTGTTGGTCCATTCTTTGGGAACAAATCGCATTTTTCCGGATTTTATGGCATCAATGGCCTTATCGGCCATGGTCCGCATATCGATAAACCATTGCAAGGTCAATCGGGGCTCTACAACGGTTCCAGAACGCTCGCTGATAGGAACAGCATGAACAATGCTGGTTTGTCCAACAACGGCCTCTGCCAGGGATTCCAGCACCGCTATGCGGGCATCTGACCCCTTTAAACCACGAAACAGTTCAGGCACCTGATCATTCAGAGCATGATCGTCGGTTAAAATGGACACCATGGGCAATCCATGGCGTTGCCCCATATCAAAGTCATTAAAGTCATGGGCTGGAGTAACCTTTACCGCACCAGTGCCTTTTTCAGGGTCCACCCCACAGTCTGCAATAATGGGTATGACACGATTGGTCAAAGGAATGCGCACCTGTTTACCCACCAACGATTGGTATCGTTCATCCTCTGGATGCACGGCAATGGCCGCATCTCCGAACAGGGTTTCAGGACGCGTTGTGGCCACCACAATGGATTGCCCTTCTTTTTCTCCTTCTATGGCATACGCCACATGCCACAAGGTTCCAGGTACGGTCTGATTGGTGACTTCTAGATCCGACAGTGCCGTTTTCAGCTGACCATCCCAGTTCACTAGGCGTTGGGCACGATAGACGTACCCCCTGTCGTGCAATGTCACAAAGGCGTGGTTGACGGCGGCATTCATATCGGGGTCCAGCGTAAAGCATAATCGATCCCAATCAGCAGAAAACCCCAGGCGTTTCATTTGCTCTACGATCAAATCGCCGTACAGGTTTTTCCAGTCCCAAATGTGTTGAACAAAGGCTTCTCGCCCCAAATCTGCCCGCGTTGTACCTTGGGATTCCACCTGTTTTTCCACCATCATTTGTGTGGCTATACCTGCATGATCCGTTCCTGGAACCCAGACCACATCTCGACCATTCATGCGATAAAATCGGGCCAAAATATCTTGAAACGTCGACGACAAAGCATGCCCCAAATGCAACGATCCTGTGACGTTGGGCGGTGGCATAATAATCGTGTATGGTTTTTTATCCCCATCCTGGCGATGGTTGGCTCCATTTCGCCCAGCATGAACCTGGTCCCACCACAGGCGAACTTGGGATTCACACGATTGAAATGCATAATGGGCGTCCACGACTGTTCCTGTTACCTGATTGTTTCCCCAGTTTAACCCAAGGCAAAGTCCAGGAAAAGCTCTGTCTTCCAGCAAACGTGATGGGTTTTTACTGTGGGACGTGGCACCAGACAGTGTCAGACTTTGATTCTTTGGGGGGGGCTGTGCTAAGATTAAAAAAAGGCTTTCTTTTTGACTCTCTATGTTCACACTGCAACAATTTATTCAAGATTACGGATATTTGACCGTTTTTTTGGGCGCTATGATCGAGGGTGAAAGCATCATTTTAACCGCCAGTGCCTTGGCGTCTACGGGCAGTTTATCCATTTGGAGGGTTGCCGCCTTGACCTTTACAGGAACGCTGATGGCCGATCAAATGATTTACTTTTTGGGGTGTCATTATGGACCACGCTCTGTTCAGGCTTTAAAACGCCGTTTTCCCAGCTGGGAACCCAATATCGACAAGGCATTGGATTTCGTCAAACGCAATGAAACCGTATATATTTTGTCCTTTCGATTTATTTATGGCATTCGCATCATCAGTCCCTTTATTATTGGTGCCCGAGGGATTTCCTTTAAACGGTTCTCCATTCTAAACATTTTATCGGCCGCCTTATGGACCATCATCAGCTGTGCACTGGGATATTTTTTGGGTCATCTGTTGGGCGATAAGATGAAGCATATTGAATGGGTTGTATTTGGAATCATCAGCTGCGTGATTGTGGTCAGCCACCTGTTTTCCATAAAAAAGAGATCCGATTCTTGATGTTTGCGTATATTTTTAATATCATGTTATAAAACCAATATACAGTTGCGCCCTTTTTATGACGAACACCAAAAAAGAGATCTTTCGAGAAACGGTGACGTTTATCAAGCAGTGGGCGCGCAATCCTTTTCAAATGGGATCCATTATTCCCAGCTCTCGGGCATTGGCCAATTTAATTTCGCGCTGTGCTCTGGATGGATTGTCTGATGACTGTATTGTTTTGGAATTGGGTTCAGGAACGGGTCGGTTTACAAAGAGTTTACTGGATGCAGGATTGTCCCCAGAGCGCCTGATCGTCATGGAAGTGGATCCGACGTTGATTTCTTTTTTAAAACATCGATTCCCTAATCTGACCATTATTCAGGGAAATGCGGCTTTTTTAACGGATTTATTGCCAAAAGAGTCCATTGGTCGGGTTGGTGTCATTGTGTCTGGTTTGCCCATGTTAAGCCTGTCCTCTGTGGTACAGGAAAAAGTTCTGCAATCCTGTTTGGATGTTTTATATCCTGGTGGATCTTTGTTACAAATGACGTACAGTCCGTTTTCGTCCATTTCCGCAGAACGTTACGGTATGTGTAAAACCTATATCGGGTGTGCGTGGAGCAATATTCCTCCGGCTAATCTGTGGCGTTATACACGAAAGGTTGAAGAATGAAAGCGGATCGTTTTTTTGGAACCGATGGCATTCGTGGACTGTACGGCCAGCATCCTCTAACGCCTCAGGGCATTTGGTCACTGGGATATGCATTAGGTCGATGGATCTTGGATCAAGGGGGGGGCAATCCCTTTGTGTTCATTGGTAAAGACACGCGGGCATCGTGCAATGCCATTGAACAAGCCCTGAGCGGTGGTTTGAATGCGTGTGGCATAGGTGTCATTTCCATTGGGTGTGCGCCTACGCCATCTGTTTCTTTTTTAACGCGTGCCCACAGTGCCTCTGCAGGATTAATGATTTCTGCCTCTCATAATCCGGCCGTTTATAATGGGGTTAAACTATTTAACCGCCTTGGGGAAAAACTATCCATTGATCAAGAACAGCTGATTGCTTCTTATATTTCAGAAGATCATAGGGATGAAAATCATCACCATTCCACCAGTATATCGATGCCCAGTGGAACTGATTATTTAAAAGAGTACGCGCATTTTTTAATCCAAAACACGCCAGAATTACCCCCGCTGCGCATTGTGGTGGATTGTGCCCATGGGGCGTACAGCACCATTGCAGCCCATATTTTGCAAGAAAAAGGCGCCGATGTCGTGGCTGTTTTGGGAGCCAGCCCAGATGGCCATAACATTAATGCCGGATGTGGATCCGTTTATCCTCAGTATCTGGCTGGTGCTGTGGTTCACCATGGCGCCGATGTGGGCATCAGTTTTGACGGTGATGGGGATCGCGTCATTTTGGTAACAGCCGATGGTAAAATCCAAGATGGCGATCAAATTTTGGCGCTTTTGGCAGAGAGGTGTGAACATAAGGTACTTGTTAGACCAGGACATGATTCTCGATATGGTGATGGGCGCACCATTGCCCAAGAGACCGTTGATCTAGAACATTTGGCCAGCGCTGCATCCAGAACAGTGCGTCCTGGCTCTTCGGGTGTGGTGGGTACGGTGCTGTCTAACTTAGGTTTAGAGCGGTTTTTACAATCCAAAAATATCCCTTTTGCACGCACCCATGTGGGGGATCGATGGATTGCGCAAAAACTGAAAGAATTGGGGTGGACTTTGGGCGGTGAATCGTGCGGCCATATTATCTTGGCCGATTCCTTGCCCACAGGTGACGGATTATTGGCCGGATTACATGCATTGCATCACATTGGAACCTATATTCATCATCATGGGCATGGTGCAGAAAAAGACCGGGGACTGTTTCCCATTTTTCACCCCACCCCATCGGCCCTGGTGAACGTGACGTTGCGGGTACCCCAGTTTTATCAGCATCCAAAGTTTTTAGAGTATTACCAAAACATACAGGACCAAATGGGCCAGGACCAGAGGGTTTTACTGCGACCATCGGGAACAGAACCGGTGTTACGCATTTTGGTCGAAGGAGAGAGCCAGGAATTCGTCTCTCTTTTGGCGCAAACCATTGCCAACGATTTGGATGAACAGCAGTATGCACTAGAGGGCAACCATGCTTTGTGATGGCGATGGGCCGCATATGCATCACAGCCCCATCCTTGGGTCTGTGCCAGAACACTCCCCTTTACGTAAACCCGTATTTTACGGTCGCCGAAAAGGACGCGTTTTACCCAAAACATTGTATCAACATACCCTGGATCGTTTAAAAAACCTGGATGTGAACAAATGGCGCGGGCAATGGCCAAAAGAATTATGGTTAGAAATTGGGTTTGGATCTGGCGAGCACTTGAATCAATGGCTGGTTCAGCATCCCCAGCGCAGCATCATTGGGGTCGAGGCCTTTATCAACGGAGTGATTCATTGTGTTCAAGGCATGCCTGAGTCTTTTGAAGAGCGTTGTGCCATTTTTTCCGACCCCGTACAAGAGTTGTGGCCCAGCTTATCGCCATCATGCTTGGACGGCGTTATCCTGTTTTTCCCAGATCCATGGCGTAAACGCCGCCATGCTGGCCGGCGCATGGTTCAGCCAACATTTTTAGACCTCTGCGCCCATTACGTTAAACCAGGGGGGGTGTTGCATTTTGCCAGCGATCATCCTGGATTAATTGAACATACGCTAGGCATTCTGCATCAACATCCCCACTGGCAGTATATCGATGGTGCACGAACAACAGATTCAGCCCATTGGCCCCAGTGGCCAGCCCATTGGCCATCATCGCGTTATCGAGACAAAGCTGTGGCCCAACATATCCCCTGCGCATTCAGCATTTGGCAATTACAGCCCATCTAGGTTGCCAGACCCGCGCCTTGGAACAACCCATAGCCCATCATCACGGACCGCAGACCACCCATGGATTTAACACAAAAGATCGCCAGATTGGGATGGTGTTATGCCGTATGCTGGCCCTGCTGATTCACCACTTGGCGCAAATTCAGGGATGGGCGAAAACTGACGCTTTTCCGCGCAGCTATAACGGCCTGTACTTTGGTTTTTGGATTTCTGCCCAAGCGTTCCTTTTTATTGTGAATTAAAAACGTACCAAATCCAATGATTTTGACAGAATCGCTTTTTGTAATCAGCTGGCTAAGCTCTGATAGAATCGATTCCAATATCAGATTCGCTTTTTCCATTGACATACCCAGTTGGTTTTGCAACGCATCGCGTAAACAAGCTCGAGTCAGCGTTTGCTGGTGGTCTTTTTTCTCCATGATTTTTTCCCCCATAACTTTTTTGCTATTATTTCATGGACGATCTTTTTTACAGGTTAATGGATTTGTTTTTTTTGATTTTTTATTTTTGGCTTTTGAAAAAGAGACACCACAGGACCTCTGTTTTTTCCAACATTTGCACTTTTTTCCACCCCATCATGGTCATAAATATCTGAAAAATATTGAATCACACCGTTGTGAATCCACAATCTGTGGTATACGGCATAAACGGGAACGGGATGCTTTAACGTCACATCTTTCTGGATTTTTTTCTGCAATATGCTGGAAACGGACAAGGACACCCTGTCAAAAGATAAAATCTTTTCCGCCAAATCTTGAAACTGTTGCACACGAATACAGCCCAGGCTATAGGCCCGTTCAGGATGATCAAATAATTCGGGTTCATGGGTGCTGTGCAAAATAATGGCATCGGCGCGACGGGTCAAAAATTTGATTTGCCCCAGATGATTTTTGGGCCCAGGTTTTTGCAATAATTTGCCATGATTCCAATAATACCCCTCTGTGCCCACCAAAGGGCCATACACTTTATACTGAGAGCGTGGCAAAACCCATGTGGGATTAAAAACAATGCTGTACATAAAACCTGAAAATTCTGGGGTTTTGGATTCGATTTTGCCCACCATCACACGGCTGTGCAATACACTGACTCCCTGATCCATGACATCCAGCGCAAAGGCTGGAATATTGCACAAGATGTAACGTTTAGGTAATGGGCCCATATTTTGCCATTCTTTTTGTACACGATAAATTTTTTCCACCAGAATAGGGTTTTCGGCGTTCAAAACGGCAACGGTTCCCCCATCTAGAACCCCAGTTATGGGCAATCCTGCCATATTTTGTAAGGTTTTCAGGGCATTTTGAACGGCCAACACATCCACCACTGACTCGTGGGTGTCCGACGCTTTTGGCAGAAAATGCAATTGTTGTAACGTCTGTACCACCATTGGAAAATCGGGATGATTTGAGTCCAGATCATGTACAGCCACCACAGGGCGATCTGGTTTGGTCCAATGGGTACGCATATCTTGCAGGCACAACGTCCATTGGGCATACTGCGGGTGATATTCTGGAATGATCGGTGTGGCGGATTCTGCACAAAAGACTGAAAAACAACAGGCAAAAAGCAGGATCATGATGGGGAACAAAAATCGTGATATACTTTTTTCATTGTGATGCCTATTCCTCAGCCCAGAATGCAGCCCTCTGATATTCATCCGGATTCTTGTTGTGACCAAAATGTCAACCATTCTGGCAGGCATTTTTTTGTACATACTCTATCCGCCCATCATGGTGATACTGAAATCTTAAAAGATCTGAGTTTCTGTGTCCACTCAGGAACCATTTTATCCATTATGGGACCCAATGGTGGTGGAAAAACCACCCTGTTTCACACCTTGTCCGGCATAAAAAAAGCCAGCTCTGGTCATTGGGGATGGCAAGAAAATGGTCAAACATATGATTTGAAACAGGGGGATTGGACCTATTTACCTCAACGTTTTCAAGGCGATCGATCCTTTCCGCTGCGGGTTCAAGAATTTCTGCACCTCAGCCACCCCACCTTGTCCAATCAGGATATCGAGGCGGGTTTGGATCAATTCAAACTGGGGGCGTATGCTGATGCACGCATTCAATCCTTATCCGAGGGACAATTTCAACGCCTGTTGTTTGCCCGATTATGGATGAAACCCACCCCCATTCTGTTTTTGGACGAACCCTTTGCGGGATTAGACGAACGTATCATCGAGGATTTAATCCAGGTAATTCAAACATGGAAAGACCAGGGGCGCATTATTTTACTCTCTCACCACAATCGGTTGCGGGCGTTACAGCATTTTCCAGACACCTTGTTACTGGCCAGAAATCAGTATATTTCAGGAACAAGCGTAGATATTTTAACACCACAGCAGTGGCAATTCTTTCATGATTCCATTTGTTCCAGCCAGTGCTGCTAGACCAGACTTTGTTGGGGTAACGGGCATGACTTTTCCTGCGTTACATTTTATAATGACCATAAGGTATGCATTTCTGAATCATCATGAAAATTTTATGGAGCTGGTTAAACGATCACCTGTCTGTGACCCACAGCATCGATGAGGTGATGTCAGCCTTAACGCACTCTGGAACAGAAACAGAGATGGTGCCTGTATATTCCTGGTCTTCAGGATTTCAAGTGGGTCAGGTTTTATCCGTATCCCCTCATCCCAATGCAGAACATTTACAGGTGTGTACGGTGGATTTGGGTCATGGCACCGTGGCATCCATTGTGTGTGGGGCGCGTAATGTCAGAGCCCAGTTAAAAACCATTGTGGCGCTACCAGGATGTTTGTTGCCGGGCAGTACAACGCCATTGGCCACCTGTGTTCTGCGTGGTGTATCCAGCCATGGTATGCTGTGTTCTGCACGTGAATTATCCATGCAAGACATTTGGAACGATACGGATGGTTTGATCGAATTGGACCAAAACACACCCGTTGGCAAACCATTACGGGATTTTTTACCCCAGGACGATGCTCTGTTGCAACTGAATGTCACACCCAATCGTGGAGATTTATTCAGCCATCGCGGGGTGGCTCGGGAACTGGTGGCTTTGGGTTTAGGGCATAAAAAAACAACGCTAACAGATCAGTTTTTGTGTAATCCTGAATCCTTTGCCATAACCATGCTGGGTCCTGATTTTGTACAACGAACGGCAATGGGATGTCCATTTTTTCAACTGTGTCGAATGGATCAGGTGGATCAACAGGCAACACCCCCTTTGATGAAACGCCGTTTGGTAGAACTATCCATAAAATTACACGGCCCTTGTGTGGATTTAACCAATTATATGGCAGAGGATACGGGCCAACCCATGCATGTTTTTGATGCCGACGCCATTTCCGGAACCATTCAGGTGCGTAACAGCACAGAGGGAGAGGTATTTGATGCCCTGGATGGTGAACGATATTCTTTGCCCAGTGGATGCACGGTTATTGCTGATGCAGAGGGTATTGTGTCTTTAGCAGGCATCATGGGGGGTATGCGTGGACGGTGTCAGAACACCACACGGCGTGTTTTATTGGAATCCGCCTGCTTTGATCCTGCAAGCATTGCACGCACAGGTCGATTAACGCGCATCAACAGTGCGTCTCGGGCTCGATTTGAACGTGGCGTTGATCCTGCCCTATCCATGCCCGTTCTTGCCCAATCGGCCCAATGGCTGGGCCAACACACAGGCGCTGTTCACCCTGCGCTATCCCGTTGTGGTCAGTTGCCTGATGCACGATTCATACCCTTTCATCCAAGGGCTGTGTCTGCTCGATGTGGGGTGACATTATCAGAACACACCATCCGTTCTCGACTGGAACATTGGGGTGCTCAGGTTCATATTCATTCCGAACGGCACGATAAACACAGGAACGATGAACACAGACATTGGGATGAAAAATCAGCAGAGACAATACCAGAAATAGGGGGCAAACCCGGTGATCAGTCGGCACCATTACCAGAAATAACTCCAGAAGGGTCCCCGTGGAGGGTTACCCCACCATCATGGCGTTGGGATTGGCAAGATTCGTGGGATTGCGTGACGGAAACGTTACGTGGTCAAGGGTATACAGAGGTCCCCATAACGCCTTTTGGCAGAGAACCGGACAGTGCACCCACCGTGACCCATATCAGCAAGGGATTAGCCCCCGTCGACTATACGCTGGCGCGCTCTATGCGATCGTTTTGGATGAGTATGGGCCTGTACGAAAGCGTCACATGGTCATTTATTTCGGCCACCATGGCGCAACCGTTCTTTGTCGGAACAGAGGAATCGTGGAATCAGTTGCATTTATGCAATCCATTGTCCAAAGAATTAGGGGTTTTACGTCCCAGTATTTTACCATCGTTGGTTTCGGTGGCCCAACATCATCAAAAATATGGATTATCATTCCAGCCTATTTTTGAAATTGGTCCTCGATTTTTAGGCCTATCCCCAGAATCACAAGATGAACATTTGGCGGCATTATGGCCCATAAAAAAATCTGAATCCTGGGTGCCCCAAAACCCAAAGGCACCAAAAGAATGGTCATTTTATGACATCAAGGCCATGGTTGATCGGTGCATTGCCCATTTGGGTATCACCCACACATCCTGGATTCGGGCCAGTCAGCCCTGGTATCACCCTGGTCGATCGGGTCAGTTGGTCCATCAACACGATGGTAAAGAAGTGGTATTGGCCACCATTGGACAACTGCATCCCCGTTTAAACATGCCCTTTTTCGGTGCAGAGCTGTATTTAAATGCATGGCAACGGCCTGAAAAAAGTCCGGCCTATGGGGTGAAATCCTTGCAGCCTGTGGGTAAAGATTTATCCTTCTATATGGCCCATGATCACTGGGTTGGCCATACATTGGATAAGGTGCGTTCTTTGGATATACCAGAGCTGGACCATATCCTGATAACAGATATGTTTGATGATGGGAAGACCGCACCCCAGGATGGCGGTGGAAAAACAGATCATCCGGAATCAGAGGCATACACCCGGTCAATCACCATTCGGTGCATCTTTCAGCCTATAAACGGGCCTTTTTCCAGTCCACAGCTGCACGAATTAATGGCGCGCGTGGTACAGTGTGCGCAAAAAGATGGCTGGATTTTACGTGGATCGTTGGATGATTTGGTCCAGTTGGAGCCATAAAATCATGGTTACGGTAAACTCTGACATGGCGAGGGTGGATCCAAAAAGCTCTGGTGCGGAAACGACAGAGCTCTTAATGGCCGCGCGCTCAACATTGGGTGCGCCAAGGTCTGATCATCCCAGATCGATCCATTGCGCTGCACAACCCATTGTCCCTCTGGCTCTGCCCAACGGTGTGCAGATTGATTCCCAGGCTTTGTCTCCACAGGGTTCAGGGGGCGTTGATGGACTGGGTGTGGGGTGTGTATTATATCAACCCGAAATCCCTGGTAATACTGGGACGTTAATGCGTTTGTCTGCCTGTTGGAATGCGCCGTTGACGCTGATTGGCCCATTGGGTTTTGTATGGTCAGATAAGCATTTAAAACGGGCCAGCATGGATTATGCCCAACACAGTAAGCCCACCCTTCATGATTCATGGCAAGATTATATGGACCATTGGGCAGGGCATACACCCCACAGGACCATTGCTGTCGTGCCGCGAGAAGGTGTGTCGTACAGAGACTTTGTTTTTCAGCCAGGTGATCATCTGATCATGGGGTCAGAAAGTTGTGGACTGCCGCACCGAATCATTTCCGAGTGTAACCATGTCGTTCACATTCCCATGCAGCCATCGGCTCGATCCATGAATCTGGCCATAGCCAGTGCCCTTGTGTGGGCAGAGGGATTGTTTCAAACCCAACCCCCTTTTGCCGCATAATCCATTGTGTACACCATCTCAGTGTCCACACCATTCTATTTTTTTTCCTCTGCTGTCTTGAGTCATTGTGTTAAACATTCGTTGTTCAACAATGGCGCAAAAAGAGAGAATATATTCATTGGCTAGCCTGTCATATATCGTTAAACCGTGCCGTTTTCAACAGGTTTTCATCCCAAGACTGATCCTGATCGGATGCCATTGGCTGTGTAATAAAATGATCTGACAAATTGGTCTGATTCTGCTTGGTATTGGAATCCGTATTATCCCCATCCCCTTTGATGCGCAACGTGGTGTTCTCTTTTAAAGCAGCATCGTTAGCATGCTTTTTGATGAATGCTCCGTACTTGGTTTTCCAACCGTCTTCTGTGATCAGATGGCCTTTTTTGTCACCAAATAATTCCATATAATAAATCCATTTATCTTTTTTGTTTTTAAAAATAAAACCAAAAACAGATTCTTGATTTTTTCTAATCAATCGTTTTTTAGTGGCCCCACGAACAACTTTCTTTGTGCAGGTAAAACACTCTATTTCTGCTCCATCGATATCCAGGGTATTCTTTTCAACCTTTGAAAGAGTAGTTTTGGGTAAAAACCTTTGATTGTTCTGATTTGAATAGACCATATTTTTTGACAATTTATTATTATTTTTCTCTTCTTTTTTGACTTCTTCTGTTTTCGCATCTGATCCTTCAATTTGTTCCACGCTATTGTTTTGAAAAATTTTACTGATCAGCCCAAGTATAACCCCATCAGGATTTATTTTTTTATTCAACATGCCGAATACTGTTTTTTTAGCACTTGCACCACAGGCACAGTATACTTTCTCTGCTATTTTTTCATACGATTCCCCTTTTTTCACGGGAATTTCCACCGCCTTTTGACCATCGAGATAATATACGCTTGTCCCACAGAGCGCCAAATACCCTTTAACTGGGCATTTTAACCACTTGAAGGAACCAGTTCTCATGTGTTTCCCCCTCAGCTTTACAATGGCTTCTTGCATTTTTTTCTGTAACAGATCTTGAACGGGGTCTGTTATATCCCATACAAAATCCTTTGTTTTAAAAAGATTAGGATTAATTATAGAGTTGTTGCGCCTTTCTTTTTGCCTGAATCTATTCGATTGTTTAGAAACAACGGGTGTCATGGTTAAAATATTGGTCAAAAAAAACACAAACACCCATCTATACTTACACAGATCAAACATTAAAAACTCCTGAACTCTAGACATTCTTCTTTATTATACTATTTTTTAAATCTTTTGCAAAAAATATCTAAAGATCAATGTAATCACGACAGACCAAGTTGCGTATAGGGCCTCCACGCACCCTCCTTATGCTGTGTGACACTAGAAACGGGCCAATCTTCCATCGGGCTCTCGGCACCATGTCCTCTGACAAGGCAGGAAAAATCCATACCCAAATCTTTTTCCAGTAAGTCCACCATGGATTCGTTGATGCTATGCTTTTTTCCTATTTTTTCTAACCCAGCAACATGCCCCACAATGACAATCAATGGCGAGGTGCCTGGTCGTTTCGATTGATCCGATAGACCATATTTTAAAACACCTGTTGTTTTTCCTTGGTTTTGCAGCGCCACCGTTGCGATTTTAAAGGGCACACCCTGAACATCTGTGTATTTTAATTCGACTTGATTCAGATTTTGACCAGTCAATATGAATAATTTATCGTTCAAAATATCCAACATTTCTGTCTCTGTTTCGTTATTTTTTAATTTTAAAAACAGATGCAACCCTTTAAAATGACGGTCGAACATTTTCCATGCTTTGTAAAATACACGGTGTATGTTGACCGGAACGCCTTCTTTTTTGATTTGACCAAAACTGATAGTGCGCTCTCCATCGTGGGCAAATCCATATAACCCTTTTAATCCCATACAGGATTCAATGGTCCACCCATTGATGTGATGGGTTTGTGTGCCGTTATGATCAATCCATTCATCGTCTTGGATATTGCAAGCCATACGCAACACTTCCTCTTTCCAATTGATCCCGGATTGATCCCGTGCATAGGCATAAAATGCTCCATTTTCCAATATTCGCGAATAATGATCGTTTGGAAAAGAACATTGAGTACCTGTATGATACACAGGTGTACTGCGGGTGTTGTGTAAATGATTACAGCGATCAGGTTTATATTGGCACGGTGAACTGAGAACAAGTAAGATATCCCCATTTCCGTTGGGCTGAGCGTCCTCTACTGGTTTAGCAATCATCTTTTTTTGATCAGCAGATATGGCATTGATCTGTTGTAATCGAAACGATCGCATACGTTCTCCAATGGGTATTTTCAGATCCCTGTCCATGGGTTTTAAGTCATCTTTGAATGTCACATAATCAACATAAACATAATAGGATCCTGTTTTATCCAATCGATCCTTTGGATTAGGTTTACATGATATTCCAAAGTACAAACAACCTGGTGCAGGATTGTTCCGATGTCCCCACTCAAAAGGAATACTGCTATGTATCCCATTCTCGGCATTCTTGTATTGAATGCGCTGATGGTGCGGGGAAACATAGGGGCGCGCATACTGTTGATGACGGCGTTTTTTTGTGGTACTGGGCAAAGAGGTTTCCATCAGACCACCCCATGTGATATCGTCCCACCTGATGGATCGGCCAATGGCCTTGGACAGTTCTCTGACCAACACCTGTTTTGCCTTCTCTTTGCCTATAACCATGCCATCGAATGTGTAAAACTGTAAGGAATCATCGATTTGCTCGACGGCCAAACAGGCCAAATCTTTATAAGATGGCTGACCAAACTCAGAGTCAACGAGATTCTGTCGAAATAATGTCATGAACGTATTGGCTTTGACGCCAACGCCATAAATGGCTTCTTTGGTCTTGCTTATATCAAAGCGCCACCCATTGATATCCAATATTGCGTTTTTATTGATGGGGGTTCTAACCTGTTTTTCCTTCATAAAATCAGACAATGTGATGGCATTATCTACACGCTTTACCTCCAGACCCTCACTTTTTTCAGATGCACGGGGCACGCTTAAATATCCAACATCCATTTTTGCACTAACCTTTTGGTGTTTAACAAAAGATTTGTGACTTTCCAGCACTTGGATTCTGCCAATTTCCCGATCATCCATCACCCATTTTCCCGTTGTATGATCAACCCAAGTATTGGCTGGTATAACATCATACTGATGGCCACGGCATGCACGATCTGTGATGACGTATCCTTTGGGATGATCCAAAACCATTGTTCTGATTGTTGCAGAACGCGAAACAACATGGGTATTCGGATCATGGGGGGTATACTGGGACCAAAAAGAAATCCAATAATCCAGAGTATGGAGCCCCATCAGGTTTCTTGCCGTTGATGTTCGCGTACGCCGGCCGTTTTTTTTCATCCACCAAGAGCTTTTCTTTTGACTCGTTTCAGCAGAGTGAACGGGTAAGCCTAGAACACACTAAGCGGTAAAAAAATATCCAATGTCTCATGAATCATTACGTTTTGAAACGAATATGAGTCACACCCTATCAGGAAAAGGTTTATTTAAATCAAACAACGCCAATGTTTGTCCAGCCTGTAAAACACCCTCTGATCTGTCGGTACACAATAGGGATATGACTGGGATATGACTGGGATATGATTGGATTGTCAATCCATTTACACCACACATGGAATGATTGATCCACAAAAATGGGGTGCCGGATGTCGGAATCGAACCAACGACCTACTGATTACAAATCAGCCGCTCTACCATCTGAGCTAATCCGGCCATGTTTCTTTATTGTAACGCAATGATGATCCTTTTGACAAGACCTTAGGCTGCTGAATTGGATTTGGATTCTTCGCTGGCATCAACAGGCGTCTGTAACAAAGCAATTTGATGCACTTGTCGGGGATTGGCTTGACGAATTTCAAAGGTCCAACCTCCAGGATGCGTAATGATTTCCCCTGTTAAGGGCACACGCCCCACATAAGCACATATCCACCCCCCCAAGGTGTGAATGCGCCCCTCATCTTCGGGCATCAGCAACGCAGAGGCATTAAATTCCTCGACAAAATCTTCTAAATTAATGCGCCCATTGATGACCCAAACAGGATCTTTCCCCAAAATCATTTCTTCTTCATCGGAAAAATCATCGATATAGGAATCAAACAAATCCCGCAACAGGTGATCTTTGGTTACAATGCCCTGAACCCCGCCATATTCATCCACCACAAAGAGCATGGGAATTTTATGATGATCTTGTAATGTACGCAACGCCTCTCTGACCGTCATGGCACTGGGACAAAATGTGGGAGCATTCAAATGCCGACACCACTGATGTTCGGACGTATCGGATGATTCCCTTAAGGATAAAATACAATGCACACTGACCAGCCCCACAATGGTATCCAAGGTGTCTCGGAACACAGGAAACCACAAAAAACCAGTTTTTAAAAACTTACGTACCACTTCATCACAGGACATATGGGTTGGAATGGCCACAATATCGCTGCGTTGAATCATCACGGTATCCAACGTTTGATCCAAAAAATCATCCAGCGCTTGATCATGCTGAACATCGATCTCTGCTGGTTTGGTCCGAACGCGATTAAAAAAATTTTTTACAGACTGAGAAAAAAACATAAAACTCCGCGGTTTTAGATATAAATTAATGGATTTGACGGGATGTATGCTCTAATCCAAAAGGAGTGCTGACGGGTAAACTCTCCCCAGCTTCTACACCAAAATGGTCATCAGCATAGGGGTCTGGCCACCCAAAATGTTGAAAAATCCCACGTTCTATGGCCTCCATTTCTAGGGCTTCCTCCTCTGTTTCATGATCATAATGCAATAAATGCAAAAATCCATGGATCAGCAAATGCATGGCATGATGATGCAGAATTTTACCCTGCTGTTGGGCTTCTGCAATGACGCGGGGCCAACTGATGAAAATATCCCCCAAAAAAATGGGGTGATTGGGCCATGCAGGCCAAGATTCGCCTCGTTCCACTGTTGGAAATGCCAACACATTGGTGGGGAGATCTTTTTGGCGAAACTGTTGGTTGTATTGGGCAATATCGGAATCATCCATGACCACAACCGTGGCGTGAACGTTTTTGTCAAATGACTTTTCCGTTTTCAATAAAACGTAATCCAGAACAACCGCCATCTGTTCTTGATCCAGGATGTCCGTATCCTGACACATTGGATCCGTGATAACCAGATCGACGCAGATACAAAGAGACACAAGGAATGACTATACAAATCGTTTATTCATCATAAAGCCTTGCTGGGCGATCCACAAGGCCCAGCACCACACAGGTTGGTGTGGTTTTTGACGTGACTGTTTAAGGATATTGTGGTATCATTTTTTCTCTTTTAAGAAAAATATTTCATGCAAAGCGTAAAAAGATTAGGTTTATTTTTTGTTTTTTCTGCCCCTTCTGGAACAGGAAAAACTTCGCTTTCTCGTGCATTGTTGGAAAAAGACTCCGAATTGAGACCATCCATTTCCGCCACCACGCGTATGCCCAGAGAGGGTGAAGTGCATGGGAAAGATTACCATTTTTTGGACGAAAAAACGTTTTTAAAATCCATTGATCATCAGGAATTTGTGGAACATACCAAAATTTTTAATCACCATTACGGCACATTAAAAGCCCCCCTAGAACACAACAGCTCAGACAGCAAAGACAGCCTTTTGGCTCTTGATTGGGCAGGAGCAAAAACCTTGCGAGAGTTATATGGAAAACAGGCCATTTTAATTTATGTGCTGCCACCACAATTAGCTGACCTGGAAAAACGATTGATTCACAGAGGAAAAGACAGCCCCCAACGCATTAAAGAACGCTTGTCGTGTGCATACAACGAAATTCAAGCATGTGTACATTACGATTATGTGATTACCAATGATGAATTTGATCGGGCCACAGCCCAAGCCTGGTCCATTATACAAAGCGAACGATGCCGCGTGCACCATCACTCGTCTGTATTCCTGTTACAACCCTTTTCATCATCACAGCGTGGTTAATCGCCAGATCCACAGGGGAATTCTATGGTCTGGCACTGTTAGTGCAAAAACGCCCAAGACAGGTGGGGATTGACCCCCCCACATCACACACGGTTGCTTAGACCCAAGGCGTCCTCTGCCCCATACACCCCAGGTTTTTGTCCGTTCATGACCCAACGTGCCAAAGCAATGGCCCCGTCGGCAAAAATATGAGGTGAA
>VGCF01000011.1 GCA_016870135.1 Alphaproteobacteria bacterium | reverse complement strand
ACGATTAGAGAACTTTAAACCATTGATAGGATGGCCTTCTTCTTCTTTAAAAATGGTATTCCACAACGAACCATAGTGGGCATGAAAACAACCCTTTAGGGTAAAATCATTGGATGTTTTTACGATGGGGAAATCTAATTTTGCTGACAAAACGTACATTTGCTGTCCACCCAAAGCATCTCCGCTGATTTTACACCTGGGGCCTATACCCGAATCAGAGAAACCAGGAAAGGCAAATCCACCCAAATTAAATTGGTCTGAAAATCGAACATAGCCCAGTTTGCTCATGATTTGATATCGTCCTCCCAAACGAATGCGATAGTCGCCATCTTGGTCGATGTTGTAAAAAAACACATTGTCTATGCCGTTGGTCAAAAAGTGCACACTGCCACCCAATCCCGTAAATCGGTTGGTCGTGGATACCAAATAACCTGATTTTAAGACGGATGCGTCATAAAAATTCTTGTTATAACTCAGCTGATGTCCAACCGTGGAAATCAGTCGCGTGTTGTGATTTTTGATGTTGTTGTACAAATAATAAGAGCGTTGACTGCTGAGAAATTTTATGGTTTGAACATTGGGGCTATAGGTCCACTTTTGGATTAATCCACCACTAAGGTTATAGCTCGCATTAATGCTTCCACCGTAACTGCTTTGTTCGTAACTGCCCTCTTTTTGAAAACTTTTTTTGGTATAGCCTTTGATGCTGTTGATGTTGATGTCTCCACCAACCGTCAGTTGCCGGCCCATAAAATAGGGGGTTTGCAAAGACAAAACAGCGCTTTTTTGGCGTTGGGATATCATACCCGACAATCCCAAGGCTTGCCCACGCCCCATAAAGTTTCTTTCACCCAAATTAACTCTGGCTACCAGTCCGTTTTGTGTGTCGTAACCACCAGATATCCCCATTTCTCCTGTGGATTTAACCTCTTTGACATTCACAAGCAAATCTTTTCGATCATTTCGCTCATTGGGTGAAGACGTGATTTCCAAGGTGTCAAAAAATCCCAAACGCATGACCCGATTTTCAGAAGCCTTCAAAGCCAGAGGGGTAATGGGGTCGCCATCTTTGATGGTGAGTTCTCGACGAATCACCTCATCATCGGTTTTCATATTACCTTGAATCGTGATTTCCCCCACATAAGCTGGAGGAATGGGGCGCACGACAAACTGAACATCGATGCATTTGCCGCGCACTGTGTTTTCGGTAACGACTTCAAAAAAGGGTATCCCTTTTTTGTTCAACTGCGCAGTCATTTGTTTAGCCTTGCCCTCTATGCTCATCTGATCAAACCATTGCCCCTTTTTCCATGAAAAATCTTGGTCCAAACAACTGACCGGTACCTCATCCGGCTTTTCAGAGCGTACAGAGGTGGTACCAAACGTATATCGGATGCCTTCCTGGATACAAAACGTCAGAATAAAGTCCGTTTGATTGGGGGCAAGTTCCGCATAGACATCCGATACAACAGCATCGATGTACCCTTGTCTGCGATAATAATTACGCAAGGCTTCCTGATCTTTCTGTACTTTTTCCGTGCTGTAAGTCGCATCCGAATCACCAAAAACGTAATACCAGCGTTTTTCCTTGCTGCTGATGACGGAATACAGCGATGATCCGGATATTTTGCGGTTTCCTTTGAATACAACCTTGGTGATGGCTGCCTTTTGCCCTTCTTTGATCTTAAAAATCACAATCACACGATTACTGCTCTCTTTGACCACTTGGGTGACCACAGATACGGCATACATGCCCTTTAATTTATAGACCTCACGAATCATGTGTTCTGTCGTTCGAATCTCGGCCATGGACAGCACTTGTCTTGGTCGTATGGACATCATTTTATTCAGCTCTTGGTCAGACACTGCTGTATTGCCCTCGAACACAATGCTGCTGATGGATGGATTTTCTGATACGCTAATGACCAGTTTTGTACCAGACATGGTGACGGAAACATATTGAAAAAAACCAGTCGCCACCAGTTCTTTTGTTATATTTTCCATATCGTTTTGCGTATAATTCCCGTCCAATTTCAATGGAATGCGGTCTAAAATGGATTGTTTTTCGATACGAAAATTACCACGCACCTCTATGTTTTGATCCTGATTCGTCACGTTGCCCCCCGTAAAGGCGTACTCTGGATTATCAAGGGATGACGACGTACCATTGATCTGCATCCCCGTGATCATGAATAACGCGGAAAATACAGCTAATCTATTTTTGGAAAACAGAGACATCAAAAAAATGCGTGAATATTTGATTAATAGACTAACTGACCTGGGGCCGAAAGCAAAGGGGGCAGGGGCGGTTTTTATGCATATAGAATAGAAAAATCCTTGATTCTTTGTCAATATTTATTGATTTTTTGAAAAATGTTTTCCAGGAAAATGTCTCAATTCTGTTAAGACTGGATAAAAAAGTTTTTTAGATCATCAGCAACATGCCGATTTGGGTTTGGAAAAAACCGTACAATGGCGTATCCTGGTACCAGTTCTTTGATCAGTGTGTTTTATGCGTCCAGCTGTGATTAATGCGGTGTCGTCTCTTTTGGAAAAAGTTGCCAAAGGATTGATTCGAGATTTTGGAGAAATTGGTAATTTACAAGCATCAAGAGAAGGCGCCAGCACCTTTGTCGATGTGGCGATTAAGCGAACCGAAGCCCTGCTTCACGACGCTTTACATCGATTATATCCCACGGCCAATTTGTGGATGCCTGTATCTGGATTGATGGAGTATGGTGGTCAAAACGCACCAGTTTGGATTGTCAATGCCCTGGATGGGAAACGTAACTTTTCCCATGGTTTGCCTCATTTTGCCATGTCTTTGGCCCTAAAAGAGGCAAACCAATTGGTTGCTGCCGTTGTGTATGATCCATTGCGTTACGAAACATTTTGGGCCTATCGTGGTGGTGGTGCATTTTTGAATCAAACACGATTGCGTGTGTCAGGTCGGACAAAAAGCAACCAAGCCCTGGTCTCGACTCGGTTACCCATCGGAGAAAACATCATTTTGATGGCCCCCTTGATGCAGTCATTGGCCGCCCATGGTGTGGGTGTGCAATCGTGGGGTGTGGCGTCGTTGGATTTGGCTTATGTGGCCAGCGGGCGTTACGAGGGATTTTTTGATTACGATACCCAAACTCATGACATCGCAGCAGGCTGTTTATTGGTCAAAGAGGCGGGCGGCATGGTCAATACACCCGATAAACGTTTCCCTTCGCGAGAAAAAGAGGATGTGATCGCCGGTAACCCCACCATTCACGGATTATTGACACTGTTGTTTCCTGGGCGCTCTTCGCCATCACCCCAAGGCAGTCAATCAGAATCATCTTTTGGTTTTTTCAATTGATCTCTTGCTATTAAATACTCGGAAACCATGGGTGCAGTCAAAAAAGAGCCATCATCATAAAGGGGCTCTTTGCGTACGGCCAACTCTTTTTTGGCATTATGGTATAATACATAGGCCCTTTGACCACGGTATAACACCATCAAATATTTTGCATTTTCTAAGTCTATAAACTTTTGTTGATCTGATGCAGGATATTTAAAAGATTGACGTGTTTTCACATTGATAATCCGATTGTTTTTCACGTCCACAATCTCATGATTAGGGCCCATATAAAATAACGCGATTTTGGAAAAATGAACGGGGGCAATTTCCCTGCCTTTAGAATCAAGCACGCCATACATTCCACCAAATGCCTCTGGATACTCGTGCTTTATCATTTCCTGTTGTCCATGCCCAACAATCCAAGGCATTTTTCCAGATCGCAACCAACACACGGTATACTTGGGCGGTACAATGATTTTTCCGGAAAGATGCATGACCCCAACTTTTCCATTCTTTGTAATGCGCACATATCCCTGTTTTGTAGGATAGTCTGGACCGTTATCTGTTTCATAGGCATCGGCAATTTTTTCCCCTTTTTTATTGATATAGAACCAACCCAATGGATTGTCATTCCATACGGGACGGGATGCGGGATAGGGGGGTAACGCGCTTAGCCTTAATATAGTCTTGAACGTCTTTTTTTCTAATCTGGACTTCGGCAATACCCCATCTGTTAAAGTCCGCTGCCGCATCATAGACGGCTGGTAAAACGATTTTTCCTGACCACGTCTTAAAGCCTTGCTTTGGACCATTGCCTTTCATAGGGGTGTACTGATTGCCTTTAAATACAACCAGATCCGGATTGGGATCGGGAAAACGATGGGTGCCCCGGTCATACTCTTCCTCTATGACAAGAGGATGGTGGGAGGGCGAAGGCAACATCACCTGTGGGGAGTTTTCTGGAACCACAGAGGAAAACGGCATTATGCTGAACAATGCCAATACAATGGAACGCATCATTATTAATCCAATGAGAAATCTGTTACGTAGAGTATATGCAAAATAATTTAAAAAATCATTTGATTTTTATCAACCATTTTATATTGATATTTTTTGTTTGTTTTTTTAATCGAGATTATTGATGTTTTTATTTTATCAACAATTTCTTGATAAAAAATCAGCAATTGCTTGATGCGCTGTTTTACCATATAGAGACGCACCTGATCGGCAATGATCGCTCCAGAATCTTTTTGTTCTGGATTTTTGTACATCTGCCCATACAATAAACCAACGGCATTGGAAAACCCAAGAAAATGCCTTTGAACGGTGCGCAAGGATGAAACAGATCCAATCCATGACCATGGCAAGGAGTTCTTTTTTCTGGTATCAATGATATTTTTCAGTATTTTCCCCATTGATTTTTCTGCTTGATCCAGTTGTTTTTTGATCAACAGATGGCGTTGCACTGGATTACTTATTTTTTGCTGTTCAGGGGTGTAAAAAGGCTATTCTGTGAAATCTTTCTCGAACGTTCGGCCAGCACCAATTGGTTTTATTTTTTGACAAAAATCATCATACAAATCCCCGGTTTGTTGAGTAATAGAGGCTTGAATGTCGCCTTCAAGTGCACCCTGAACATTTTCTGCAAAGGCTTGGGTATTAAAAAATATCAACGCTTTTTGATACGCCTCTTGGCATAAAGAATGTCAATCGGATGACAAATATTGGATTTGATCCAGTATACCCTGGGTGATGGTTTTTCGTACTCTGATTTCACGGTCCCCTTGTAGTTCTGGAATAATCCGGCGTGCCCCGAAAACAGAATACATGTATTCATCTGGAGCAAAAGGGATAATTGTTTGGGATTTCCAAGCCTTGTAATAGGTAGTGATCACCTTTATAGCGGTTTCCTGGTCTGATTTCCAAGAAGTAATGTCCATTGTTTTACAAAGAAAATAGATAAAAAATCGAAACACCAATTGAAAAATCAATTTTGGATCCTTAATACCCAAATCATGGGATACAGAGGCCCGTTCCGCCATATGGGCGCATGCCCTGTACATAAGGTTTTCAGCAATGGGTGTGATGTGGCCATTAGAATAGAATGTTCGACCATGAAACGGACTGTCAAAGGAAAAACCGGCTGCCAGAGCCTATACATCTCAATTTCCGGCCTGACCAGCCATATCCAAAACAGGAATCAGAAAAAGGATGGGCTTAATTTTTGCATGATTAACAATATCGGGATTGTTTTTTAATGCTGTTTTATAGATGGTTATGGCCGATACCACATCAAAACATTCTGACGTGCGGTTAAAAACCAATGAGTCCAGAACGTGACGCAAGGCGGTTGGCTCACCAGATGTGATCTTTTTCCAGTTCAGCCTTTTTCAGTGGATTTTGGACCTTGTTTTTGAGTTCTTTTTGATCATTGTGGCCTGCTGCAGTTATAAAACACGGGGCGATCCACACCAGCCCCATCAAGATCACAGAAACTCTATTCATTGTTTTTAACATGTCAATGTGCCGCCTGAAAGAATAGATATGGAGTGAGAAAAATGAATTAAAATGGATAGGAAGATATTCATCATTTCGCGTTCATACACGATGTCTGACGCATCCAGAACATCGGGTCACGCAGGTTTCCGATTGGTTTTGCAACAGAAAAAGAGAGCGTAAAAAAGAGCGGGTAGAGGGAATCGAACCCTCGTCTGAAGCTTGGGAAGCTCCTGCTCTGCCACTGAGCTATACCCGCATTGTGGACTGATTTTAATCCAAACCCCACATTCTTATCTTACCATTATCCTTTGCGTCATTCAATGGGTAGAAGGGGCTGTTTTCACCCTTGAAAAGTGCCAAGAATAAAACGCGATGTTTTCAAACAAGAAAATCAAATAAACAGGCATAGGTATAAACAGAAAAGTTAAGGTCCATTGGTCGCATGTGGCGCTGGGCAAGGCCATAAACTGTTCAAAAGTTCCTGCTTTTGGGATTTCGCAAAAACTTGGCAATGCAATCCAGTGAAATTGAATGGCGGTATGGTATATCGATATTAAAAATCCTATCATACAGGTGACTATGACAGACCAAGTTAAGACTGTTGTCATGGTTGATCCCACAGTCGATTCCCATTTTTTAGCGCCTATGCGTAAACCTGACAGCACCCCCATCACAAGAAAAATCAAGCGTTCCACATGGCATAATCGACACGCAGGCCATTTTCCTATGACTTCCAGCATTTCTGCGCCTGCCCAAGAAGACAAACCAAGCACACACACCCCTATCCACCAATAAGATAACAGCATCTGATGAATGGTTTGTCGCGTAGATTGCGACAGGAAGCGCGATATGAATAGGGGGATATACATAGAGTGACGAAAGACTGATCATTATTGCAGTATAGCCTCTATTCTGTGTCATAGCCACATACAATGCGTGCATTGCGTGCAGGGCGTGATGCTTATACCATAAGACTATCTGGAAACAATAACTCTATTCCAGATAAAATCGCACCGATTACTTGATTCCATATCAATACCTAACGATTACCCGATTCCAGATAAAATGGAATTAGAGACATAGGTCTGTATTGGTTTTTATCTGTCTATGGGGTGATGGTTTACTCGTTTCAATGGGAATATTCAACCAGTGCCACCATCATCACTGCTCAGCATCAGTGCTCATCATCGGAACGCGTATGGAAAAAAATACGCCTGTTCTGTCAGTACTGGGTAAAAACCAGGATTCAATAGGTTTTTTTCTGATTAATATATCCAAAATGGTTTTAAACATCTTGGATAGATCGATCTTGGATGTACCTGTATATCCACAGCATTCATGTGTTATACAGATCTTTCTACGCGCTTGCGGGTAAAGCATTCAATGACATCATCCACATGAAAATCAGAGTACCCATCCAGCATCACACCGCATTCGTGGCCAGCGGTTTTTTCCCGAACATCGTCCTTGACGTGTCTCAGGGTTTTCAGTGATCCCTCATAAACCACTTTACCCCCGCGCAACACACGAACACTCTCGCTGCGACGCAAAAGCCCTTCTTTAATCAAACAACCCGCAATGGCGGACTCTTTTTTGACGTGAAAAACCTGCATCACCTGGGCTTTACCCAACCATTCTTCCTGATACACAGGGGCCAATAATCCAGACAAAATTTTCCGCACATCATCAGTAACGCGATAAATGATTTTATGGCGCAGAACGCACAAGCCCTTGTTTTCAATCAGTTTTTGGGCTTCGGGCAACACAGGTACATTAAAATTAATGATCAGGGCACCCGATGTAATGGCCAACAAGGCGTCCCCTTCGTTGATGGCCCCAACCCCTGTGCTGACGATTTTCAATTGAATTTCATCGTGGCTAATCTTGGCCAATTCGTTCAAAACTCCTTCCAAAGACCCTTGAGCATCGGCTTTGATCACTACAGCTTTTTCTTTCTGATTTTGACTCTTTAAATGGTCGGCCAGAGACAACTGCTGACTGATGTTGTCTTCTGTCATGCTGGACAGATGCTCTTTTTTCCAGGATACAAATTCTTTTGCCGCGCTTTCCGATGGAACAACCATGAATAAATCACCAGATTGGGGTAATTCGGAAAATCCCACAACCTCTACGGGTTGTGACGCGGTGGCATCGGATACGGTTTTTCCCGCATCATCAAACAACAGACGCACGCGTCCCCACTTGGTGCCCACCACAAATAAATCACCCTTGCGTAATGTGCCCTCTTGGACCATTAACGTTGCCACAGACCCATACCCTTTTTTCACATGGGTTTCCAAAATGACACCCTTTGCACGAATGGTTTGACTGGCCGCCAACCCTAATAATTCGGCTTGCAATACAATGGCTTCTTCCAGATGATCCAATCCAATGCCTTGCAGGGCAGAAACCTCGACGTCTTGGACGTCTCCGCCCAGTTTTTCCACTACAATGTCGTGACTCAGCAACTGTTGACGGACATAATCTGGCCGAGCACCGGGTTTATCTATTTTGTTAATGGCCACAATCATGGGCACGTTGGCTGCCTTACAGTGGGCAATGGCTTCTATGGTCTGGGCGTTAATGCCATCATCAGCCGCCACAACCAAAATGACAATGTCGGTCATTTCTGCCCCACGTGCGCGCATTTTTGTAAAGGCTTGGTGACCGGGTGTGTCAATAAATGTAATGACTTTTCCAGAAGCCAAATGAACCCGATAGGCCCCAATATGCTGGGTAATACCCCCAGATTCCTTGGCTACCACGTCTGTTTTTCTCAATGCATCCAACAGGGACGTTTTTCCATGATCCACATGGCCCATAACAGTGACGACTGGGGGACGGGTAACGGCATCAGACGCCTCTTGATTCCATAGGCTGTACTCTAGATTTTCATGAAGATCTCTTTTGACCATACAGCCACGCTCTTCTGCAAAAAGCTGGGCGCTGTCCCCGTCAATAGAGCTTTGAGACGTGACCGTCATGCCTATTTTGTTTAAACTACGAATCACAACAGTGACTTTTTCGCCCATTTGATGGGCCAAATCGTCGATGCTGATGCGGTCTCTTATGATTACCGATGGGGTTGTGGTGCTGGATTTAGATCGATTTTTTGATCCACCAACACTGTTTTTTCTCAACTTTTTTAATCCCAATACAGGTCTATAGAAATCTTCCGCATCGGCCAAATCGCCAGGGAACACCTTGATGTCTTTTTTTCTGCCCGCTTTTTGGGTTTTCTTAATGGCTTCTGTTTTACGATAGTTTTCTTTTTCTTTGCTGGCCATTTCTGGACGATCTTCTTTGTTGGACCGACGTTTTTTCAAGTTTTCTGCAAAAGGTTCTTCGGCCGTTAAGGCTGGTGAAACCGGGACAGAAACAGGGATTTCAGAGGCCACAGGTGCGAAACCAACGTCTAAATGCTCGCCCATACCGTCAGAATGGCCAGAGAGATCCTCTTCGTGACCACCAACGGCATTGAATGCATCCGTTTGCTCGGCTGGCTCTACTGGTAAGTCCACAGCAGCTTGGGATTCTGGTAAATCCACAGGCGCTTGGGATGCTTGGAACAAATCATGGGCCGCCTGCAGGGCTGTTTGCTGCTCTTGGACAATCAGGGCCTCTTGCAGTGCTTTTAACCGCACCGTTTGCTCTTGACCCGTTAATCGTGTTCCAGAGTCCCGATCAGGGCCAATGGCGCCAGATTGACGACGGCGTTTGACTTCGACCGTGACACTTTTGGACCGTCCATGGGACAAGCTTTGCCTGATTTGCCCAGGCGCTTGACTGTGTGGTGTTGACGGAATTTGTAGACCCAAAGGTTTGCGCTTTTTCTTTTCTTCCGTCATTTTTTTATCCGTCATAGTGATCGTGCCCTCAAAATTAATTCACCCCATTGCTCTTGCTCTAACATCGTGCTTTTTGGCTTGATGATATCCAGCAGTTCGTCTAGGGATAAATCAGCCAGGTTCTTCAGGGATACCACCTTATGGGATAATAGGCAAGACAAAGCTTGCACAGGAAACCCGATTTTTACAATTGCAGAATCTCCGCCACTGCGTATAAAGTCTGCAGCCATTGTTTTTTCTTTCTCCTCCACAGCCTCTATGGCCCGTTCTTTTAGCTCGGTGGCCACATCTGGAGTCATACCGGGCATGGCGGTTAATTCGTCCATAGAGGATTGTGCCAAGTCTTCGATGGTTTCAAACCCTTCGGAAACCAAGAAGTGCGCCATCAGTTCATCCACATCCAATTTGTCCATAAACAGGGCGGTGGTCTCTTGACGGAACTGGGTACGTTGCTGACTTTCAACGCTTTCTGTGACAATTTCAATGGTGCATCCTGTTAATTGATGAGCCAGTTTAACGTTTTGCCCCCGTCGACCGATGGCAATGCTTTGCTGATGGTCTGGAACCACCACCTTCATGTGGTTGTCTTTGACCACAATCACTTTGATGGCTTCGGCTGGCGTTAAGGCATTGATCACAAAAACGGGCAGCTCTGGCGACCACGGAATAATATCTATTTTTTCGCCTTGTAATTCCTGGCTTACGGCATTCACCCGATTGCCTCTGACCCCTACGCAGGCACCAATGGCATCAAAAGACCGCTGCTCGTCACGCGATATAATGGCCACTTTGGCTCGACTGCCTGGATCTCTGGCGGCGGCTTTTATTTCAATCAAGCCATCATAAATTTCGGGCACTTCTTTAGCAAACAATTTAATGAGAAATCCAGGGTGTGTGCGCGACATGAAAATCTGAGGTCCTCGGGCTTCGCGTTTAACGGCATAAATATAGGCCTTGATTCGATCTCCGACACGATAATTTTCCCGTGGGATCATATCGTTTCGTAAAATAATGCTTTCTGCACGACCAATATCCATGATAAAATTGCCGTTTTCTACCTGTTTAACCACGCCTGAAACAATGTGACCCACCCGATCTTTGAATTCGTTGTACTGCAGGTTGCGTTCGACTTCTTGAATGTTTTTGACCAGAGCCGTTTTCAAATTTTGAATGGTGACACGGTTAAAAGCAGGCAAAGGCAATTCGTCTATGATATAATCCCCCACAGGAACGCCATCAGATTCGGTGACAGAGACTTCCTGTAACGCATTATGAACATGATCCACCACATGCATATATCTTGCCACATTGATGACACCGCTGGATCGATGAATGGTTACTCGAATGTCATGGGATGATCCATAAATGTCGGCCATTACTTTTTGAAAGGATTGCTCTAAACATTCAAAAAGGACCTGAGGAGAAAGGCATTTTTCCCGAGCCAGAATGTCCGCTTCTCTGATTAACAGAGCGCCAAGGGATTCAGAGTTTGGGCTTTCTGGGACACTGCGAGTAGCCATAGGTACAATTACTCCTTTTTTACACAACAGGGTAAAAAAGAATTAAAAGCACACGCTATCCTCTTTCTTTTCCCCTATTTTTCACGAGATCTACAAAATGCATGGTTCATATCCCCAAACCGTTTGATCGATCAATAGTTTTTTCAACCTTATCTCTTTTTTTGTCCATTGACAAGCGGTTTTTTTATTCGTTTTTTGGAATAAAGTCTGGATTGAAAAAGGCACGCTATTTCCATGGCGCAGGGATTGTGTCATGCTGGCGGTGTACATTTCCTTAGTCCAGTGGTCCTCTTGTGATTCGATTAGCCCCCTATATTGCTCAGCGTGCACCCTTATCGCGGCGCCAAGCAGAGCAAGCCATCAAAATGGGCCGAATCACGGTGGACGGCGTGGTGGCCACGGGTTTTTATGCCGAATCATTTACCACCGTTGGTTTGGATGGTGAGGATTTATTGTTGCCACCTCCGCCAAAAATGTGGATCTATTATAAACCTGTTGGCGAATTGGTGACCCGTTTTGATCCGCAAGGCCGACCAACGGTTTTTGATGCGCTGCGCCCCCAATTGCCCGAAGGCCCCTTGGTTTGTGTGGGTCGTTTGGATTATGAATCCGAGGGCCTGTTATTATTAACCAATGCCCCATCAGTGGCGCACTCTCTTGAAAAAGGGCGATTAAATCGATGCTATCGTGTTTGGTTGCGTGGACAATTGACAGACGAGCGCATCAAGGCGCTGGAAAATGGCATGACCATAGACGACATTTATTATCGTCCTTGTCGCATCATGGTAGAGCGTCAAACCGAGGGGAGCAGCCAGGTTTTGGTGACATTAACCGAGGGAAAAAAGCGAGAAATTCGCGTCCTGATGTCGGCCATCAACCAGCACGTGACTCGATTGATGCGCATTTCCTTTGGTCCATTTCGTTTGGGGGGTCTTGTGGCTGGTAACGTCATTTCCGTAGAGGACGCAGCAGTGGATGCCTTTTTGGCCAGTGTGGAACAGGAAAAAAAGCGTCTGTCCCAGAGGCAATCTGGGACCATACTGCACCGAGCAGGCGGCAAACCTCGGTCTGTTTTATCCCCAAAATTTTCAGCAGATCGCAGTGGTGCAGGTCGCAGCCCTGCAAGTCGAGGCCAATATTCTGACAGAAACGAGGACGTCAAACAGAATGCCATAAAGAGTCGTTGGGAAAAACGTGCGCCTAAAGATCGGGAAGGAGATGGGGTTTCAGCTCCGCGACCAGCCTACGGTGCGTCTCGACCATCCAGCGAAGGTGGATCCCGTCCAGCACACGGCTCTAAGCCCCGCTCTTTTGGCGAAGGTAAATCAGCCTATGGCGCTCCAAGGTCAGATTCTCCGCGACCAGCCTACGGTGCGTCTCGACCATCCAGCGAAGGTGGATCCCGTAGCCCTAAAACGCCTCGGCCCACACTGAAACTGGACAAATAAACAGGGCAAAAAAGCGTTTTAAGAAAATTCCCATCATTAGGCCTCAGAAAAAACTGTCCTTATTTCACCTGTCCTTTACATAAAACATCCCCTATGTTATCTGACCGGGGGGGGTTTGTGTTGATCAGAAAGACTCTTTTGATGCCCATGATTTGATGATGTGGGCCAAGGTAAAACATCGAATAAAGTCGGCACAAGCGTATCTGGGGGGCGATAACCATGATGATGAAGAATAGGCTTGGCAAACCAAACGGTTGGAAGATGCAAAAGAGCTGGCTGAGTTTAAAAAGCCAGACGCGAAAGAAAAAATGGTCGAATTAAAATCAAAACTTTGAAGACATCCGAATATTTGAAAACATAATGAATGATGTGGAATCTGGTATGTCAAACCTGAGAATGTAAGCGCTGAAAAAAGATCGGGTGATGTAACCTGGGATGCCGACGTTGGTGGGGCTGAAGACGTCGGGTGATTATTAAAACCACTGCCTGATCACTGACCCGCCACCGTTTCAAACAGCACAACGGATTTCCCCGGCGTATATCATACAACCTGGCGGGGTTCTGTACAGAAAAAATGAGCAGACCAAACACTTATCTCATTGCGAATGTCTTGGATTTTTTGGTATGGTGTATCTATTCTAATCCATATTTTTCGATATGACCCAGGCACGCTCTTTTCAATCTATGGTGTTGGCTTTACAAGAATTTTGGGCAAACCAGGGCTGTGTCCTGTTACAGGGGTATGATTTGGAAATGGGAGCAGGGACATCCAGTCCTTTTACATCGCTGTATGCTTTGACACAAAAACCCTGGAAAGCGGCCTTTGTTCAGCCGTGTCGACGGCCCAGCGATGGACGATATGGTGAAAATCCTAACCGGGTGCAGAAATATCACCAATTTCAAGTGATTTTAAAACCCTCCCCAGGGGATGTGCAGGATTTATTGTTGCGCAGTTACGAATGTCTGGGCATTGATACCCAAAAACACGATATTCGCTTTGTCGAGGACGATTGGGAAAATCCGTCGTTGGGCGCGGCTGGTTTGGGTTGGGAAGTCTGGTTGGATGGCATGGAGGTCACTCAATTTACCTATTTCCAACAAATGGGGGGAATGCCCTGTTCACCAGTTTCTGCGGAAATTACTTATGGTTTAGAACGCATTGCCCTGTTTTTACAAAATAAAAATAGTTTTTTTGATTTGGCCTGGAATGATTCTGATTCTGATGCGGCGTATACCTGGGGGGATGTGGCTTTGCGTGGGGAACAACAGTTTTCGGCATGGTATTTTGAACATGCCCCTGTGTCCGGATTGATACAGCATTTCGAGGATGCTTTGGCCTGGGGGGCATTGGCCTTGGAAAAGGGTTTAGTGTTACCAGCTTATGATTACGTTGTGCAGGCTAACCATATTTTTAATGTTTTGGATGCCCGTGGGGCCATTGGTGTGGCTCAGAGGGCTGAATATATTGCGCGCATTCGACACTTGGCCAGCGCCTGTTGTGTGGCATGGATTCGGGACCAAAATTTAAACGAGGACCCCCATGCAACCACAGCAGACAAAGCGGAACATTCATGAAAATCAATAGACGTTTTACACAGGATTCATAAATATGTCTGACTTTTTATGGGAAATTGGGTGCGAGGAAATCCCCGCACGTATGCAAAAAGGGGCCCAAGAAACCCTGGAACGTTTGGTCATGCAACACAGTGGGTCATTGATTGTTCAGGGAATAAAAACGTGGGTCACACCTCGACGATTGGGTGTTCGACTCAGCTCTGTTTTTCCTGTTTTGGTTCAAGCGGTGGAGAAACAAGGTCCATTGGTTGATTTGGGTGAAAAAGCGTTTGCAGGATTTTGTCGGACCCATGGCGTGCAACCAAAGGACTGTATCCAAGTATTAACCCCCAAAGGGGTTGTGTGGTCCGCCACGTTGGCTGCAAAACAAGAGCCAGTGGAAACGCTGTTGGTGCAACTGTGCACGACTGTATTAAGCCATATATTTTGGCCAAAACGCATGGTGTGGTCTGGGGATCAATCCTGGATTCGACCCATTCGATGGATGGTGACGTTGTATGGGCAAACACCACTAGAGTGGTCTTTTAACGGTGTGCCATCGGGATCGTGGTCAGAGGCACACAGACTGGCCCCCCACAAGGATTTTTTTGATCTTCCGGGGGATGTTTTGCATCAAAACGGGCTTCATTCTCGCTTTGGTATGCGTATTGTTTCACCAGAAACCTACGCGGTACAGTTGGCTCATTCGGGAGTGCTGATCGATCATGGTGCGCGATCAGAACGCATCGCCCACGATGTGCAACAATTGGCCAAAGAGCAAAATGCCATTGTGTGCAGAGATACCTTTGACGGGTTGGTCGAAGAAAATGCAGGTTTGACACAATGGCCTGTGGTGGTATTGTGTCAATTTGATGCAAAATACCTCTGCCTGCCACCAGAGGTCATCATCACGACCTTGCAGGTGCATCAAAAATGTTTCAGTTTACGCTGTGCCGAAAAACCAGACCAGCTGTTGCCCTATTTTATAATGATTGCCGATGGCCCCGTTTCTGGTGCGATGGTCAGGCAAGGGTATGAACGGGTGGTGGACGCCCGCTTATCCGACGCTTTGTTTTTTTGGACACTGGATTTAAAAACACCTCTGGACAGTCGTATAGAGGCTTTGGCTGACCGATCCTTTTTTCAAGGATTGGGTACGTTACGCGATAAAACCCTGCGTTTAAAAGGTTTGATGTCTTGGATTGCCGATCATACGGGGCAACAGGACTTACAACCATTGGCCCAACAGGTGGCAATGTTCAGTAAATGTGATTTGTTAACGGCCATGGTGGGTGAATTTCCAGTTCTGCAAGGGGTTATGGGGCGATATTATGCGGAACATCACGGGGTTAATACAGCCGTGGCCTATGCCTTGCAACAGGCCTATTCTTATGGGCGCGGTCGTATTGCAGAGCTGAAAAAAAGTGGAATTTTGGGGGCCTATTTGGCCATAGCCGATGGAATGGATACGCTGGTTGGATTTTTTGCCCTGAATCGAATTCCTTCTGGATCAAAGGATCCGATGGCTTTGCGTCGCACCTGTCAGGCCGTGATCAAGGCCAAAGTTGCCCATCAGATTTCCTTGGATTTACCAGGATTAATAGCGTACACCTTGTCGCAATATCAGGAACAAGGATTTTTGTCTGGTGATCATCCAGGTTTAAGCAAGTTACAGACTTTTTTTCAGGATCGTTTGGCTTTTTTATTTAAAGACAATGACCTATTACAGGATTCAAGCACCATCAAATTATTATGCACAGGCCGTAATATATGGAATATGTGGGAACAAGCCGAACAACTGGCCACCCTGTTAAACGAGCATAGCGATTTTATATCTGCCTATCGTCGTGTGTATGCTTTGGTACAACAGATGCAAGATGAACAGAGCACCCACGATTTTTCTATTTTAAATCACCCCTTAGAGCGCGCCCTTGTGGACTTGTTGTCTATACCCTGTACTGTTGATGTTTTGCCTGGATGGACGGGGGCATTAAATGCATTTTTGGACCGTCTAAAAGTACAAGAACAGCCCTTTGAAAAGGCCCGTTTGAGTCTGTTGTGTCAAGTACTGAACCATTGCTCTGTTTTAGGGCCTCTGGCTTTGGCCATGTAGTATAGGCCATAGGTTGCTGTTTTTGTAGCGGTTTTATGATAGCATTTGTCCATAACCCGTTAACAAGGAAGCATGATGTTGTCTGTATTGGATTCCATTAAAACCTGGCCCTTTGAAGAGGCAAGAACCCTGTTAAAACGGGTCGAAAATAAATCGGTCGTCACTTTTGAAACAGGGTATGGTCCGTCGGGTTTACCTCACATTGGTACCTTTGGCGAGGTGGTTCGAACCACCATGGTTCGGCATGCTTTTGCTCAGCTGTCTGATATTCCCACCCGATTGTTATGTTTTTCTGATGATATGGATGGTTTACGCAAGGTGCCCGATAACATTCCCAATGGCCAGGCTATGGTTCCATTTTTAAACTTTCCATTAACGGCCATTCCTGATCCCTTTGGGCAATATCCCAGTTTTGGTGAACACAATAATGCCCGATTAAAGGCTTTTATTGATGCTTTGGGATTGGACTATACCTTTATGAGCTCGACAGAGTGTTACAAAGCCGGAATGTTTGATGCGCAATTGCTGAATGTTTTGCGCCACCACAAAGCCATTTTAGATGTGATTTTGCCCACATTGGGACCAGATCGTCGTCAAACCTATAGTCCCTTTTTACCTATTTCGCCGTCTACCGGTCGGGTATTACAGGTCCCCATGGAGGAATATCGAGAAAACACGGTGGTATTTAGAGATGAAGATGGCACCTTGGTCGAACAACCTGTAACGGGTGGATTGTGTAAATTGCAGTGGAAGGTGGATTGGGGAATGCGTTGGGTGGCGCTTGATGTAGATTATGAAATGTGTGGCAAGGATTTGATCGATTCGGTGACATTGGCCAACAAAGTGTGCCGTATTTTGGGTGGAAACCCACCGCAAAACTTGACATATGAGCATTTTTTGGATGAAGCCGGTGCAAAAATTTCAAAATCCAAGGGTAACGGCCTCAGTGTAGAAGAATGGTTGCATTTCGCCCCCGTAGAAAGTTTATCCTATTACATGTATCAAACTCCACGTCGGGCCAAGCGTTTGTTTTTTGATGTCATCCCAAAACATGTGGATGATTATTTACAACATTTGGGGTCGTACTCGGGGCAATCGGCCGAGCAACAAATCAGCAATCCCGTATGGTCGATTCATTCAGGACATCCCCCTGTGTGTGCCATGCCACCTGTGACGTTTTCCTTGTTGTTGAATTTGGTCAGCGTCTGCCAAGGGCAAGACAAAGCTTTGGTGTGGGCCTTTATCCAGCGGGCCTATCCAGATGTAACCCCTGAAACCCACCCGTTATTGGATCAGTTGGTGGGACATGCGGTTGTTTATTATTGCGAAAAAGTGGTTTCCCAAAAACAATATCGTTCAGCAAACGAACAAGAAACCAAAGCATTTCTGGCCTTTGTCGATGCGTTGCGTCACAGCCCAGAAACCGATGCTTTTGCACTGCAGACCATTGCGTACGCCATTGGAAATGAACATTTTCCTGTGGTCAAAGATTGGTTTGATGCGTTTTATCAGGTATTACTGGGGCAATCCAGTGGTCCTCGGGTGGGATCGTTTATTGCCTTATACGGTAAGGATGAAACATGTGCATTAATTCACACTCGTCTGGCCGCAGAATAGGACTGAATGCCTGTAGGGGAAATGAGACGCTGGCAGAATGCGTGTCAGACCAGATCTGATTGATGTGGATCACGACATCGTCTGGGGATTCTGTTTTGGTTCGTGGCATGGCACGCAGCAGTGTGCATTGATATTGATTGATCTGGGAGCGATGATGGTTGTTTATTGCTCTCAGTGGGCTTGATGGTTCATGTATTAAAAAAGAAGATGGGTTAAATCCATTAAAAAATAAGGCCATGGTTTTTATGCGTTCTGATATTTTGCCTGATTCTGACCTCGTATACCCTATACCTGGTGTATCACGAGTATGTTTTTTGAAAAACATCATTCAAAATCCACGCATCCAAGTGGGCGAGTATACCTATTACGATGATCCACAGGATATAGGAAATTTCGAAAAAAACGTCTTGTATCATTTTGATTTTATTGGTGATTCTTTGATCATTGGTAAGTTTTGTCAGATCGCGTCCGGTATAACCTTTATCATGAATGGGGCATTGCACGGGCTGGATGGCTTTTCAACGTATCCGTTTAAAATCATGGGGGGACCTTGGGCAAATGCACCTTTGTTGTCCGATTTTAAAGGAGACACAGTGGTGGGAAATGACGTTTGGATTGGATATGATGTCACCATTTTACCCGGTATTCATATCGGTGATGGGGCCATTATTGCGGCCAAAAGTGTGGTGACACGAGATGTACCCCCCTATACAATCGTTGGGGGTAACCCTGCCCGAGACATTCGTACTCGATTTGATGCTGAAACCATTTCGGTATTGTTACAATTGCGGTGGTGGGATTGGGATGCACTACGCATCAGTCAACATTTGGACGTATTACTGGAGGGTAACCCTAATCGGTTACGTAAACTGCTGTAACGTTTTGACATCCACAAACCAGCAGAAAACAGGCATTAGGAAGTAAGGGGTGCTCCAGATCGTTTTCTATCCCACCCTTTTACGATTTATGGTTGATCTTAATATATTCCCAAAGGATGGGGGAATCTTTTTGTATTGTGGATCCCCTTTACGGGGACAATACAGGTTACAGGGATTATACCCCTCTGATGCGCTCGTAAATCAAGGCACAGGCATAAACACAACCCATGATAAAGACAATCCCCATACCACAACGGTTACCTGGTATCAGTAATAATCCTGTCATGCTGGATACAATACCGATTGTACTGGCGCCCACACACATCTTGGGAATAGAGTTAGAAAAAATACGCATAGTCAGTGCGGGCAAAATCACAAAACTCAGCCCCAACAAGGTGCCCAAAATTTGAAAGGAAATCATCAGGTTCAGAGTCAATACAATCAAAAACGCCATCTCAATGCGCTGGGGATTTCCACCCTGGATACGAAAAAACATCGGATCAAAGTAACTTAGAATCAAAACGCGATACTGTGTGATGCAAAACATCACGCTGATCAGAGCCACCAACGCCATAGCGCCGGTCATGGATGCGCCAACCCCATGAACAGATCCAGTTAACAGGTGCATGTCATGATCACAATGACGATAGATTAACAAACCGGCTGACATGGCCCACAAGGAAAATCCTGAAAAAACGGCATCGGTGCCCAGCTTGGAACGTTGGGCAATCCAAGAGGTTAGACAGGCCAGCCCCAAAGCCACGCAAAAGCCCACCGTATGCATGGCCCACAAGGTATGACCAAACAGAGCCCCAGCCACCGCCACACCCGGTAATAATCCATGGGATAAGCCATCGGCCATCAATGTCATGCGTCGTAAAACCAAAAAAATACCCAGAGGGCTGGACGAAATAGAAATCAGTATAAAGGCGATAAAAGTCCAGAGGGTTGGATCTGTACTGATAGCGGTGTGTGAGCACATCATGACGAAGGGGCTCCTGTGGGTTCAAGGGGTTGTATAAGACAGGCATTTTTACAACGGATAATGGCCATCACCACAGGGCATACAATAGGTTGATGCACAGAAATAGGTTGATGCACAGATTGGCGACTCATAGGCCATTTTCATGATGTGGAACATTTATTTTCCAGCTTTTTCTAATGGTTTTGTGTTGAATGTTTGAAACGGACAAACAGAATGGCCATCCAAGAGGTAATCTGGAAATGAAACAGAGTAATGCTGGCGAAATAACATGCTGTG
>VGCF01000010.1 GCA_016870135.1 Alphaproteobacteria bacterium | reverse complement strand
CTCCATATGCGCATAACTAAGGATTTTCCAGGTTCTATTCTGCCGATCATGGCCCGGGCTTGCTGATGGTGAAAAACTGGCTTTCCGTTCACGCTTAACATCACATCGCCATCTTTTAACCCCCCTTGTTGTGCCGGAGTATTGGGCAACACAGAATCAATAATAACCCCACGTGGCCCCGCCATGCCTAAATATTTTGCCCACGTTTCCGATACATTATCCCCAATCTGAATGCCAACATATCCGCGCAATATGGTCTTTTTCCTGGCCAATTGGTTGATGACGGGTATAGCCAATTCTGATGGAATGGCCAGATTCATGCCATTGCTGCCCCCTGAATGCGTAATGCCCATGCTGTTTATTCCAATCACCTGTCCATCGATATTCAGCAATGGTCCACCAGAATTTCCTGGATTTACAGCGGCATCGGTTTGAATAAAATGGGTGATGTGTGTTGAATTCAGCTCTGGAACAACACGATTTACGCTGGACACAATGCCGTGGGTAACGGTGAAATCCAACAGCATAGCCGGACTGTGGCCCCCTCCTGATCCTCCTGGCGAACCAATGGCAATGGCCCAGTGACCAACCTTAACATCCTCTGATTTGCCCCACGGCAACGCATGCAAGGGCTTTTCTGTGGTCATACTTAAAACAGCCAAATCGGTGCGAGCATCCACACCAACAACGGTGGCCGGAATCACTTCTCCCGACTGAAATCGCACATGGAGCGATCCAGACCCTTTCATCATCGATTCGACCACATGATGATTGGTCACCACAAAAAATCCTTCTTTCCCATCTGCCCCTGTATTTTTAATGATAAATCCCGTGCCAGAAGTCCTGACTTTTTGAGAGATGGGTTTCGGATACATCCCCGATAACAACAACCAATTCATTTCAATATCCGACAGCGTATCCAAATTGGGTCCCATCAATCGATCGGATGACACCAAAACGGTCACCACACCTTGCAAGGCTTTGTGGGCAACCCTTGAAAATCCTTCTCGCAAAAATTGAAACTGACTGGGCAGTAACCCCTTCATGTTAATGCCAGTTTTTTCCACGCTACTTTCATGCGCTGTGTTGGCATGGACCTTGCAGCAGGCCGCAATCGCAGCAATAAAAACCAGGAAAACATTAATTTTTTTACAGTAAATCACAGGATTTTTTGATTTTTTTACATTATTGGTAAGATACGAAGAAAAATAATCCGTGTCAACAGCATTTCACCCTGTTATCACTGAGAATGTCATTGCTATTTGCTTTTCTCTGTTATATCGGGCAATCTCTATAAAGTAGATAAAATCTTAAAAATGGATCAACAATGAAAAAAACACTAACCGCTCTTTTTGCGCTCTCTTTGTGTGTCACACCAATCTTTGCCGATGACAAAAACGACAATAAACAGGCCATGAACGCGTTGACTTTTGCCAGCTTGACATTAAACAGCTCTGGGGCAAAAAAAACCCTTACCTATGGTCAATTTCAAGAGATGTTGGGCAATTTAATCGACAATTTGAAAGAAAGCGGACAACAGTTGTCTGAAGACAAAATGGCGACCGTCGAAAAAATGATTCATGATTACATGGTTTCAGATGGAGCGTTAACCTTAGTGGCCATGGCATCGGATGTCAAAAATACAGAAAAAGTCAAAGAAACCATCGCACGTGCCACAGAAAAAATCATCAAGGATGCCTATCGATTAGCCGAGATGACAAAAATGCAAGAAAAGTTACAAGCCGATGGGTTCAAAACCCTGTATAAAGAAATAGAAACACAAATCATCGCAGAAAAAGGCGACCAAGTGACCCTCAGCGTATTCCCGTTGAATCAAAGCGCTGATGAGGCTCGTATCATTAAAAAGATGAATTCTATAAGCAGTTCTGAGGCCAAGGCAAAAGCATGGAACAAGCTGAGTAAAAGTTCCGGTGGAGAGCAAAAAACATTAGATCCCATTTTGTTGTCAGATGCTCCTGATTTGATTAAATCCAAAATGATCAAATGCAAAACAGGTGATGTGATTAGTATCTCTTCACCGTTCGACCCCAATAATCCAAAACAACCGGCAAAAACCGTCCTGTTTTATGTGGTGAAACGTGAAAAAATAACAGGCGATTTATTGGGCCAAGCCGTTGCCGCCAAGCTGAAAGAAAAACTGGAAAAGCAATTCAATGACCATATCATGGGTCAAGTCAAAATTGAAATGTTTGATAAGAAAGGTGCACCGATCACAGCCGCCAGCGCAGCGAAATAAAACTCTGGGATGGACTCTGTCTCTGGGACAGGGATCCACCCCCGTGGGGGTTTTCCCCCTCAAGTCTTGACCCCGACGCCACATGAAATCCTTTTTTCATTGCCCCGATTTTTCTTAATCCTGGTACCACAGGGCAAACACAGATCAGAGAAAATAGAGCGGTCGTTTCACTCCCCCCCCCGATTAATGCTTTGTTAACTTTTTCTGGTTCACACTACGTAAGCAAATTCCTAATACATTCTAAGCATGTTGAACCAAATACCCAAAGATGCCGTGATTCAAGAAATTCAATTTTTGGTTTCTCAAATTCTGCACGATTTTATTTCTCATTTCACCGCTATTTCCACGGGCCTGGATATGCCACTGCATATGGCCAAAGAAATTTTCCCCATGCTGTTACATTCTCGCCAACAATTGAATGCCTATCTAAATATCATGCGGTATTTGTTTTCTCAGGGCAATGGGTCCGATCACAGCGGCACAGACATGATTACAGCCTATGGTGCCAGCTTGGGGATCACCGTTACGGGCCATGGAGAGCACCACAATAAAATCATCACTGGATGGGCCATTAAACAGGTTCAGGCACGCAGTCAAGCGCGCATTTCCCGAACCAATAACACCATCCATATTGACAGCCCATGCCTGAAACCCCATTTATGCGATGTCACCGTATTGCTGGGCCAAACCAACATCAAGAGCCCAAGGGATAGTTTATCGGCCTATCTGGCCCGCCTATTGGCCCAATCTGAACTGTCTCTGACCACACACAGCCCCAGCGGTCAAGAATTAATCATCCAATTGCACCCCGCAGCACAGACATCAGCGCCTGTGGATCCCGCAGCATTTCCTATGGTGTCTTACCCGTCTTAGGCCCCAAGAGAATCCATCTGGGAGTGTATCACCATTTCCAGAACAACAAGGGGCCGCGCAGATCAAATCAAGAATGCTCGGGGATAAGCTGGACCAGAATGTACTGGGAATCAACCGGGGAATGACCCGACATGAATGGGATACCAGGATACCAGAAAAGCACCAAGGATGACCGATCAAAGCATCGCTGACAACGGATTAGATAGGACAGAAAAGCATAATGAAACCCATCAAAATACAATCTTGAATCCCGATTGGTCATTCAAAATGAAACAAGAAAACGATAAGAGCGGGCGAAGGGATTTGAACCCTCGACCACAACCTTGGCAAGGTTGTGCTCTACCACTGAGCTACACCCGCATCTTGTATCTCATTTTAAAGGATTTTTCTGACAGGTCAAGGGGGGTAATCTGGGTAACCATGAAAAATATCAAGAATAAATACGCCCCATCAGCCCGCTCCCCCGTCGTGTACGATGAAAAATTCAGATAAACTGATGAGCACAATCCATACATGCCATCCATAATCTTATGATTCAGTCCATTGAACGATCCAGGGCAACCCCCCTTGAACATACACCCGATGCATGCCTTTACGGTGGAAAAGGCGCGAGCTTAATGGCCATGGCCGCCATGGGTATACCCGTTCCTACGGGCTTTATTCTACCCATAGGTTATGAAAAAACCCTTGCCCATGGTGATCACATCCATTCCACCTTTCCGCCATCATCAGCATACCCCAGCCTCTTGCCCCCCGACATAGAAACGGCATTAAGGGAGTTAGAGGAAAAATTGGGTTGTTATTTAGGCGACCCACAACGTCCCCTGTTTCTGTCGGTGCGCTCTGGTGGCGCCATTTCTATGCCTGGCATGATGGATACTTTTTTAAACATCGGTCTTGTACCAAAAACGTGCCCTGCATTGGCCCAGCGTTTAGGCCTGTCTTTGCAGCAAACCCAATCCTTATACCTGCAACAGATACAAGGTTGGGAAAACAGCTGGAAGGCGTTACCAGATTCATCCCACCAAGGGGTGTCCAGCCCAGATCCCAAAATCATTTATGGCGATCCATTCAGGCCGTTTGGCACAGTTGGAACAGCCCCAGAGCCCTGGCTTACCGCCAGCACCACAACCTGCAAAACGATGGGGGCAGCGCCGTTATTATTCAAGCCATGGTTTTTGGTAATGCTGCTGGGCGATCGGGCACGGGCGTTTTATTTACGCGCAGACCGGATACGGGGGAAAACACCCTCTTTGGTGAGTTTTTACCCCATGCTCAGGGCGAAGACCTGGTATCTGGTGCCGTAACTCCCCAGGTGCTGTCAGATTTATCCACCTATGCCCCTAAAATCTTTGATGAATTATCCCATTACGCGAAAACGTTGGAACGGGCGCAAAACGACATGCAGGATATTGAATTTACCTTTGAAAAGGATACCTTGTGGATTTTGCAAACGCGTTCAGGAAAACGCACCGCCAATGCCGCCTTTCGCATTGCCTATGATCGGGTTATGGCGGGCGAGAGCACCCGTGAACAGAGCTTGACATCTCTCGACCCCATGACTATTGACGGTCTGTTGTACCCCCACTTGATCGAACCCCATGAATTGTCCCCCATTGCTCGGGGGTTGGCGACGTCGCCTGGGTCAGCCATTGGATATTTAACCTTTGATCCCGAAGCCGTTACCCCAAACAGCATTTTATTACGCAGCGAAACATCAGCCGAAGACGTTCCAGCCATGCTGCTGGCCAAAGGGGTTGTGACATTACGCGGAGGAATGACCAGTCATGCAGCCGTTATTATGCGCAGTATTGGTAAACCATGCATATCTGGACTGGAAAAAGCCACCATCACACCACAGGGGCTAGAGGTCAATGGATCAGTATTTCCCATAGGCACAACGGTCACCATAGATGGCACGGCGGGCATTCTCTTTCAGGGGCAAGGCACCATTGAAATCCCATCTTTTTCGTTTCAAACCAGCCGTGTTCTATCTTGGGCCGATGAGGTGCGCTCTTTAAGGGTTTATGCCAACGCCGACACCCCAGAAGACATCTTGCAGGCCGTAACGTGGGGAGCAGATGGCATTGGACTATGTCGAACAGAGCACATGATGTTTCAGGCACAACGATTGCGTTTGATACAGCAATTCATTTTGGCCCCCACAGCGGATTGGCGAAATCGCGCCCTGTTGGAACTGGAAATATTACATCAACAGGATCTATCAGCCCTGCTGCGTGCTGCGGGGTCTAAACGACTGATTGTCCGTCTTTTGGACCCGCCATTGCACGAATTTTTACCAACATCACAGGAAGAAAAATCCTTGTTGGCAAGCCATTGGGAGCAATCGTTACAGGATATAGAACACCGTATTGAAAAACGTTCTGAAAAAAACCCTATGATGGGGCAGCGAGGATGCCGTTTGGGTCTAGCTTTTCCAGAACTTTATGCCATGCAAATTCGGGCTCTGTTTGGGGCAATGGATCAGGTAACAGCTTCTGGTTTATCTCCTGATTGTGGGGTGATGATTCCCTTGGTGTCTCATGTCAAAGAATTACAAACGCTGCGCACCCTGTTTTATGCCCTTGATCCTAAAGAGCGCCGTGTGGATTTTGGTGTGATGATTGAAACCCCTCGTGCGGCCCTTATCGCCGATGAATTGGCCCAATGGGTTGATTTTATCAGTTTTGGAACCAATGATTTAACCCAAATGACTTGGGGTCTGTCCAGAGATGACTGTAATCCTATTACTCAAACCTATCATGGTTTGGGGATATCCGATCCATTTTGCACTCTGGATACCGTGGGTGTGGGGCAATTGATTCAGTGGGCTTGCACCAAGGCTCAAAGTGTTAATCCACACATTGCCATCAGTGTATGTGGCGAGCATGCCGCCAATCCCCACAACATAGGATTTTTTCATCGCACAGGTATTGGTGCGGTGTCGTGTTCACCTTGGGCATTGCCTCGGGTACGTTTGGCAGCGGCAACAGCTGTTTTGAGCCATGATGGTGTTTCTCCCCCCAAGGGGCAGAGTGCGTTGTGGAAACGAGGGTAAAGGGTGAATCCCTCTTGTGAAGAGAGGATCGCGCCTGTACAGAGAGAGTCGCGCCTGTGAAGAGAGTCTATCTCTTAGATAGGAGCGTGAGGAGATCTGTGGTGTACCAGGGGCGTGGTTCTTGTACAGACTCCTTCCAGAGTGCGTTGTGGAAACGAGGGTAAAGGGTGAATCCCTCTTGTGAAGAGAGGATCGCGCCTGTACAGAGAGCCAGGTGGAAGAAATGTGATTGAAGGCGATTTTTTGGATAGCAACAAAGATCTCTTTTCTTGCACCTTAATTTGAAGGTCTTGCCTTACCCAAGATCTGTCTTTCCTGTATTGCCCACACTGTGGAGGCCTGGCCTAAAAACCAAGGCAACAGCCAATGTTCTGCCCCGCTCACTGTCCGATCTTGGATAATTTAAATCGAGAAATTACAAAAGAGGTTAACATAATTTTTGCGATACTGGGAATCAAAAAAGGGTACACTCCTTTTTCAAAAGCTTGAGGATATCCGCAATAAAAATATCCAAGATAGAGGAATCCAAATACCAAAATAATGGCGCTGCCCATCATGCCCACCATAAATAATGCGGCCGCGTTTAAACCGCTCTGTCCCATGGGTAAACGAGAATGAAAACGACGGAATATCTGACAACGATTCAAAACGGGGTGCCAATAAAATTGACAGGTGGACATCACCGGTGCCGCAATCAGCATCCCCCAAAAATATCCCCCAGTTGGACCGACAATGTGCTCTGCCCCGCTGTAAAACAAGGCAAACAACGGCAATCCAATGATACCCAAAGCCAACCACACCAGAACAGACAAAAAGGCCCGACCAGGTGGCAACAGCATGGCAATAAGATGAACGCCTGCATTTTGAAATGTAAAGGGTACAGGACCAATATCCACAGATAAATGAGATGCCACAATCATAACGGTAACCCCCATCAACACACTGATCACGTGTCTCAGTACAAAAAGGGTGTGGGTTGAACCATGCATAATAAACCTCCTCCTCATCATCATTCGTTTTTATATAAGCCCAAAATGGCCAAAGCGCCGCGTATCACATCCTTGTGGAACCCTCTATACCAACACCAACGGACATACCCCCAGAGTCACCCCAACCACCCCACGCACCTGGCCAAAACGTAGCGTATCACACCGGACTAAAACCTGGGATCACACTTGACCAAAACACGGGGCGTCACACCAGATGCACCGCGCTCTTTTCCACCCATGCTTTTACACCGGTCATCCACTAGCGACCGATTTTTTGCCACTGCAAGGTGTCTACTGCCATGGCCACACCAATCACTTTACACAATTCCAGGAATAAAAATGGGGCAACACCCAAATGCCATGCCTGAACAGAACCAATATATTGGCTTAGATTCAACCACCCCAGGCTTAAAATAGCCATGCTCCCCAAACAGCCAACCAGAATGCTGGCAGGAACCGTTAAAAAATCTGTGGACTGTTGCTTGGAAAACAACCGATTGAAAAATGGAGCAATATAGCACTGACAGGCCGACATTAACGTCACAGCCATCAGCATGCCCCAACAGTAGCCTGCCGTTGGCCCCATAATCACATTGGTATCACCGGTATCACCGGCAAAAACTGGAAAACCACAAGCACCCAACGATATCCAAACCAATACCGATAAAAAAGCTTTGGCTGGCGAGCCCGTCAATGCAATCAACAAAACACTAACCGTTTGAAATGTAAAGGGAACAGGCGTCATGGGAACCTCTAGCTTTGATCCCAAAATCATCACACACACCCCAATAATAACCTTAAAAATTTGCCTTAATGGAAACGTATCGTTTGAATGAATCGCGAACATCGTTACACCCTGTGGGCTGAAAATTTACCCTATTCAAACACATAAGAACCGTGAGTGCAAACATTGTGTGTATTGTTTACTAAAATTTTAAAGAGACCAGCCAAAAAGCCGCACAAAAAAACAGGTCAGGGGCCCAGGGCACCAGAGGAACACTCCGCACGCCCTGTCTGTGGCATCAATACTTTATTACCCCTGCAAAGGACCACTGGCCCAAGCCGTTACACCACAATACTGACCATGCGACCAGGCACAACGATGGTTCGCTTCCATTCTCCCTGGAGATATTTTTCCAAAGCAGGCGTGTTTTTTACGGCATCCACCATCTCTTCTTGACTGGCGGTAGAAGGAATCGAAATGGTTCCCCGATGTTTTCCGTTAATTTGTACAGCCATAATGATGTCATCTGCTTGTAACATTTTTTGATCAATGTTTGGCCAAGGTCGACGATGAATGCCGGGGGCTATACCCAAAACGCTGCCCATTTCCTCTGCCAAATGGGGCATAATAGGGGCGATAGCTTGGACAAACCAAATCCAAGATTGCCGCAAAACCCACCTATCCGATTCGGTCGATAACAGAATACCCTCATCCTTTGTCACTGGATGATCTTCCTGGGACACGCGCACAGAGGCCAAAAGATTGCTCCATTGGCGCAACAGGGCTGCATATTTGTTCAAACCATACCCTTCCATCGCTTGCTCTAGATTGAACAAAAACCGATGACTGGCTCGATATAAATGCATGGCCGGATCGGACAATACAGAGGGTTTTTCTGCATCATCAGAACAATGAGAATAGACCCCCTGGAACTGTTGAAACAAGGCCCACAATCGACGCACGTAACGCCATGCCCCTTGGATACCTTCTTCACTCCATTCAAAATCTTTTTGTGGAGGCGTATCCGACAATACAAACAATCGAACCGCATCGGCACCATAGGTATCAACCATATCGGTGACACCCACCACGTTACATTTTGATTTGCTCATTTTTTCACTGCGCCCAATGGTCACCTTGGCCCCATCAGATCGACGTCGCCCCTGATCATCCACTTCTTCTGGAAACAGCCATCTTCCATCTTGGGCTTGGTACGTTTTATGACACACCATACCCTGGGTAAACATGCCTTGAAAGGGTTCACTGATATTCCAGTATCCACATTTTTTCAGGGCTTTGGTAAAAAATCGCGCATACAATAAATGCATCACGGCATGCTCTATGCCACCGACATACTGATCAACCGGCAACCAATATTCTGCTTTGTCTGCTGAAAAAGCCCTTTCAGAGTAATGAGGATCGCAAAATCGCCCAAAATACCACGATGATTCCATAAAAGTATCAAACGTATCCGTTTCGCGCTGGGCCTCTTTTCCACAAGATGGGCAAGGTACATGTTTCCACGTGGGGTGATGGGACAGGGGGTTTCCTGGTTGATCAAAGCGCACATCTTCTGGTAAAACCACGGGCAGATCTGACTCTGGCACTGGAACAACACCACAGCTGGGACAATGAATCATGGGAATGGGTACACCCCAATACCTCTGACGACCCACCCCCCAATCGCGTAAACGGTACAGGGTTTTGGCTGATCCCAGACCCATTTTTACACAATGATCAATGATCACGAATCGGGCATCTGAAACGGAAAGTCCATCCAAAAAAGCGGAATTCATCATCACGCCATCACCCAAATAAGGTCCATCTGGGCCAGAATCATCGTTTGGTTGCACCACAGGAATCAGTGGCAATTCCATATGAATGGCCAATGCATAATCACGCACATCATGGGCAGGACATCCAAAAACAGCCCCCGTTCCATAATCGCTGTTTACATAATTGGCCACCACCACCGGCAGAGTTTTTTCAGGGACCAAGGGATGACGCACATACAACCCCGTGAATGCCCCTTTTTGATCCACCGTTTCCATAATCCGGCTAGAGGTTCCACGTTGACGACATTCTTGAATCAATACGTCCAAATCGGTTCGATAGTCAGGCAATGCGTCCTTGACCCAAGGATGGTCCCAAGCGATGGCACAAAATGCCGCCCCAAACAATGTTTCTGGTCGTGTGGTGAAAATTGCTAAAGAATCTGATCCACTGTGCGCCGCTGTACCCTCTGCCCTTTCAAAGGGTATGCTCAAACCATACGATCGGCCAATCCAATGGGTTTGCATGTCGCGCACGGCATCAGGCCACTGGGTTAATCCATCCAAATCATCCAATAATTCATCCGCAAAATCTGTAATTTTCAAAAACCACTGTTTCAATAAACGCTTTTCCACCACTTCTCCAGATCTCCATCCCTTGCCATTAACCACCTGTTCATTGGCCAAAACAGTCTGTTCTTTTGGATCCCAGTTAACGTACGATTCTTTGCGATAGGCTAGACCATGGGCATAAAAATCCAAAAAGATTTTCTGCTCGTGGCGAAAATACTGTGGATCACACGAAAAGAATTCCCTTGACCAATCATGGGAAAAACCCAAAGACAAGCACTGTTCTCTCATCACAGCCGCATTGCGGTACGTCCACTCTTTGGGGTTAACACCATGGGTCAGGGCGGCATTTTCCGCGGGCAAACCACAGGCATCCCATCCCATGGGGTGTAATACTTCGTACCCTTTTGCCCAGCGAAATCGTGCCAACGCATCCCCGATTGAGTAATTTCGGGCATGCCCCACGTGCAGGGTTCCCGAAGGATAGGGAAACATTTCCAATACATAAAACGGCGGTCGAGCACTGTCCGTATCCGCTGAAAATACTTGATTGTCGTACCAATATTTTTGCCACTTTTTTTCCACCATACGGATGGGATATTTATCGTTTTCAGGTATTCCATTCCATGGGGTTTCGGGACCCGTTTGGGGATTTATTTCATACATATTTGATTCATCATCAAAACCATTTACTGTGAACAGATTATCATGATTTTGCCAATCTGATCACTGGGGTTTTTGATTGACGGGGCTCTGACATTCCAGATAATATTGATGAAATAATGGAAAAAACAATTGTATGCCTAACACATCCATGACAAACCAAACCGTTTATCTGACCAGTTTGGACAAAGACGTCATTGCCTTGGCCCAAGATTTTCTAAAATACCCCAGTATTACGCCCGATGATCAGGGGTGTTTAACCCATTTGGCCGACTTGTTGGGGCAAAAAGGCTGGCAAACCCACATCGTTCAATACGATGATGTCATCAATTTATATGCCCGCATGGGAACAGGATCCCCCCATTTATGTTTTGCTGGACATGTGGATGTGGTACCCACGGGGCCTGTCGAGGAATGGGCGCACCACCCTTTCGGGGCAGAAATCCATGACGGCATTTTATTTGGTCGAGGTATAGCCGACATGAAAGGGGCCATCGCATGCTTTTTATCGGCTGTTCATGAGTTTTCCTTGCCCAACAACGCATCCATCAGCATACTTTTGACCAGTGACGAAGAGGGTGATGCCATCAATGGCACAAAACGCATGGTGGATTGGATGAGGGAAAACCAGCAATATCCGGACGTTTTTTTAATCGGAGAGCCCACAGGAAACACGGTGGGCAGCGTCATCCAAATCGGAAGAAGGGGCAGCCTGACGGGGCAACTAACGGTTTTGGGTAAACAGGGGCATATTGCTTATCCCGAAAATTTCGATAATCCTGTGACTAAAATGGTGACCTGTGCCCATGCTTTGAAAACCATGGCGTTGGACAGAGCGCCAGACCCGGATTTTGAGCCATCACGTTTAGAGTTTACCTCTATTGACACCGGCAACCTCGCATCAAATGTCATCTGGGGAAAGTGTCAAGGGCGTTTTGGCATTCGGTTCAACACCCAACACAATGCCACAGATTTATCTGAAAAAGTCAAGACCATTTGCCGTGAAATGACCCAAGCGGATCCAAAAATTCGCATCAGTGGAGACCCATTTTTGATCAACAAGTCCGATTCAAAAGACAGGGAATGGTTGTCATGTGTGCACCGTGGTCTGCGAAAAACCACCCATCAATCGGCCCAAGAAACCACCCAAGGTGGCATCACCGATGGGCGATTTTTAACCCAAATGGGCCCCGTACTAGAAGTGGGATTACCTGAACAAACCATTCATCAGATCAATGAACAGGTTTCCGTAGAGGATTTACATCGCCTAAAGGCATGTTATGCCAACATCCTAACGACATTCTTTTACGATTCAATAGACCATTCTCTTGTCTGATTGGTGGGGCAAATACAGATAAAGTGTGGATTATTCATGCACAAAGACTGAATCGTCGGTTGGGCCTTTGCGATTGATTGATGACTGTTAGATTGTGGTCTGTAATCAGGCCTAGGGTGCCCCCAAATAGAACAGAATGATGGCAAGACTTGCAGGTTGTGCGTCTCTTTGTTCTGCTGGGGATTGCTCCGGCTTGTCTCTTGTGCTCTGGCTGGCACCAGTATTCCCGGACCTCTGGTGTTCTACACCTCTCCTGTGGCCTCAAAAGTATCTGCATCAAAAATGCTTTTTTCCCCTGTTTCGTTATGCGTGCTGTTGACCTCACTGCCTGAAAAATCGAAATCATTAGCGGGCGGGCTGGCCTCCGCTGTGGCTTCTTGACTGGTCTCACCTTGTGCTGTTTGACTGTTATCGCCTTGCTCCACTGTCTCTTCCGGAGCCGACTCAGCACCACTGGATTGATCATCAACCTGCTCTGTCTCTTCTTGATCTGTACATGATATGGACATGGGGGATAGTACACTGAACAGGGTCAGTAACAATAATTCCTGCATAAGAATCCATGGTTTGCCTTTTTTTCAGAATAGACCATTGTGGTAAAAAAAGAGGAAAGAAATGTTCCACACATCTCTTTCCTGTAGTACAATACAAAGGAATGGTTCCATCAATACCGTTTTTATTCGACCTAAGCAGCCGGAGCTGTCTCGACAGCTGCAGCTGCAGCTGCATCCTCAAATTTCGCAGAGATTGTTGCGGGCAAATTATCAATCATTTCTTTGGCCTCCTGTTTATTTCCTGCATTTGCTAATTTTTCAGCTTGTGCAACGGCCTCATCTGCAGATGCTTTGATCTCATCAATGACCTGTGGAGGCAAGGGGAGTAACGTACCATCGGTTTTCCATTTATCGATCCCCTGATCCATCCCTTTTTTTAACTCTCCGATGGCGCCTACTATCTCCCCCTTCAGAATCCTAGAACCCGCTTTTTTGCACGTGTTTTTGAAGTTTTTTTTAACTTCCTCTTTTCTTTTTTTCCTGTCTTGTTTTCTTTGTTCTCTGTCTTGTTTTCTTTGTTCTCTGTCTTCACTCTTTGCGTTGATGTTACTGCTAACGGCTGATACACTCAAAGCCAGCATCATTAAATATGTCATTTTTTTCATTTTTTATTTCCTTTTTTAAATAATGAGTCAATTTATACAATAAACAAAAAAAAATAAAAAATAGTAAAAATTATTTGCAATTGCGCTGTAAATCATCCAGGCGTTTTTGAAAAGCCCTTTGCAGGCGGGGCAACATGGCTGATAACCCTATACGCAATATAGGGTAAAACAAACCCGCTGAAATGGTGATACGCAACTGTATATGGGTCTGATGCCGTGAGACACAGCTGTTCTGTGCAACCCCATCTGATCGCGAAAAGACCTGGGGAATGCAACCCATCACATGCCAAGCCCCATGGACAAACGCATTATCAAAAAACACATCCATGCCGCCATCTGTTTCTGACCAATGCATGCGTGTACGAAAAACAAACCCTGAAACGGATGTATCAGCCACCAAAAAATCATCCTCTTGCTGAACCAAGTGTACAAAATCACAGCCCGGCAAAAAGTGTGGGTATTCCCCCACGCGGACAATCGTATCATATACATCGCGTACAGAGTGCGGCACCACACATTGTGATGTGATCAAGGTCATCAGGACATGATCAAGGAAGAAAGCTTTATCTGGCCAAAAGCCCTGATGGTACAGATCAAGATGGCGTAGGGCAAGAGGATATGGATCAAGGTCGTACAGAGTCCGTTGGTGCAAGGTAATCGGCCAACAGCACAAAATATAATGCGCATCATATATTATTTTTATAGTATATGTAAAAAATTTTGAATAGGGGTAGGCTCGGCAGGACTCGAACCTGCGACATGACCGTTATGAGCGGCCTGTTCTAACCAACTGAACTACGAGCCCATCGTAATTTCTCTGTTATTGTACCCTCTTTTTTTCGAAAACACCATCCCCCCCCTGTGGGACCCGTTGTCTATTATAAGCGCGAAATCGAGTGCCGTTCCGCAGATGACATTTTATTGTTTATTGCACCTCTTGGTTTTGATTTTTTTATCTTTTTGTGATAATATCATGGAATAAATAAAAATTTTTTGAGATTAAAAAATGTTAACAGAAAAATGGATTTTAGCTGCGTTGTCCTTATGTATGATGACGAGCGTGGTTACAGATGTTGCTGGGCGTGACAATGTAAGCAAAAAAAATCGTCAAGAAGCGACGAATATGGTTCAACAGGTTTAATAAAAAACAAAATCAGCTCAATGAATAAAAAAGATGATAAAAACCTTGAAGACGATGATTTTGGATATCAAAAAGCAAATTCTGATGAAATAATTCCTGATGAAGATAGTGAAGAATATAATAGAGGTGATCTCCAGGGAGAAGAAGAAGTTGAAGGTGCTGACATTAAAAAGGAGCGCAAAAAAAACTTCAAATAATAACAACAACAAAAAATAAACATCGAATAAAAAAGGAAAAAGAAACAGCCGTCAAAAGAAAAACAACAACAGTCAAAACAAAGAAAAGTCCCAAAACAATCCAAACAGTCGCAAAAAATAAGCAGAGCGCATTCATGGCATTGCCCCTTGTGGGCGTGACATGATAAAATAAGCACAGGAATACTGTTTCAAAAACTGTGCCATGTCTTTTTCATCTGCGTCAGACACTCGTGATCCATCGAACAACCCTGGGCTTTTTTCCCAATCTCTGCCCAAAGACCCCTTTGATGTTATTGTCATTGGTGGGGGGCCAGGTGGATACGTCGCGGCCATTCGTGCGGCACAGTTGGGTTTGAAAACAGCTCTTGTTGAGGGAAAACATTTGGGCGGAGTATGTTTAAATTGGGGGTGCATTCCCACAAAAGCTTTACTGAAAAGTGCATCCATGCTGGCGTCGGCATCTTATATGGAATCCTTTGGTTTGACTTTACCATCGGGCGACATTGGCATTGATTTGGGTGTGATGGTGCGTCGATCCAGACAGCTCGCGAACACGCTGCAATTGGGCATCAAGGGATTGTTGGCCAAAAATGGCGTTTCGGTTTTTTCAGCCTGGGCCTCTTTTGAACCCCTCTCTGCGGTCCCGAATGGACCCAGCGCGCCTCAGATCTTGGCATCATCAAGCGTCTCAAACGGCCCCCATCCCACAACCGATTCTTTGGCTGTATCCAAGGATTCATGGGGGCAAACATTGGTGAACTCTGCCCACCCCGCAAAGGTCCGCACAGACAAATCCCACAAGACTGTTGTACACACCTTGCGCCTAACCAATACCCATCAAGAAATCGGTCATTTGTTCGGAAAAAACATTGTGATTGCCACAGGGGCCAGAGCACGCACTCTGTTTCCAGATGATTTGGGCATTTGGAGTGCATCCCAAGCCATGACCCCTGAAAAGCGCCCTGAATCCATTTTGATTATCGGGGCCGGAGCCATCGGCATAGAATTTGCCAGTTTTTATCGCACCTTGGGCACGGATGTGACAGTTGTGGAACAATCAGACACCATTTTGCCCATAGAGGATGCCGAAATTGTTGCCATTGCCTCTCAATCATTTATCCAGCAAGGCATTATTCTGGAAACGGGATGCACCGTCAATCATGTGGTAAAAAATCAGGATGACAGCTATACGGCCATCATAAAAAACCTAAAAACAGGGGTAGAAAAATCTTGGACAGGTGAACGTGTTCTGGTGGCCATTGGCGTCATTGGTAATACAGAGCATTTGGGTCTGGATCATACAGCAGTTCGCACAGAAAAAGGCCATATCGTAACCCATGCCCACCACACCACCGATGAATTGGGGGTATACGCCATTGGTGATGTGGCGGGTGCCCCATGGTTGGCCCACAAAGCCAGTCACGAAGGTGTTGCATGCATTGAATACATTGCAGGCCTGAACCCCCAGCCCAGCGACCCCAGCTTGATCCCAGGATGCACATACAGCATGCCTCAGATTGCCAGCATTGGATTAACAGAGCGCGCGGCGGCCGCACAAGGGGCGATCAAGGTGGGCCGATTTCCCTTTGCCGCCAACGGTCAAGCCATGGCGTACGGAGAAAGCACAGGGTTGGTCAAGGTCATTTTTGATGAACAAACGGGTGAATTGTTGGGGGCGCATATGGTGGGGGCTGGGGTCAGTGAGTTGATCCAAGGGTTTGTTATTGCCAAAACCATGCAGGCCACCGAAGCTGATTTACAACGCGTTATTTTTCCCCACCCCACTTTTTCAGAAATGATGCACGAGGCCGTTTTGGATGCAGATCACATGGGGTTGCACCTATTTCGTGCCAAAAAAGCCCATAAAAAATCGGATACGGTTAAACCCCAAAGCTAGAAGGCCTTTGGCCAGGCTGTGCAATGACGTCAAAACGGGCACAGCGCACCCACACCAGCAAAGGGTTGTGCACCAGAGTTGATCCGCGGTCCAATACAACACTGCATCCCTAGCTGTTTTGGGCCTGATCTCTGTAATGATTGCGTATCATTATTGCAACACAATGCCTGTGATTTTTCTTGCTTACCCCAATCACGTTGCTATGCTTTTAAAAAAATGAGTACATTTATAAGATATTAACTGATTATTAAAAAGTATGCGTCACCAATCCCTCATCCTCGCCCTTACTGTTCTGTCTTGCCCTCTCATGATCAGATCAGCAGACCAAGAACAAAAGACCTCTGTCACAGCCACCGCCAAACAAACGGATAATCTCAGCCCAGCTTCTGATGGTGTATACTCTAGTACTGATTATTGCAGCCCAAGCAATGACAACTGGGATGCAAAAGACAGTACCAGCACATCGTTTGGTTATTTCAGTATCGGAGTCGGTTACACCAATCTGAAAAACAGTTTTTCCAATACATCATTTACCAATACGCAGCCAAAATTTTTAGGTAATCCAGAAACCAATGTATCGAACCCCAATTATGGTGATGGCATGTCGCTAACGACAGAAGATTACGTCAAATTATCGCCCAGCAGCGTCATTGGATCCTTTGAGTTTGGGTACAATGCCGCCTTGGGACAAACAAAAGCATTTTTAGGGTTTTTCGGAGGTCTGAAGGTGTTCAATGCATCATCCAGCTTTCCCGTTTTTCTGACATCCGTTGACTACGAGGTAGGGGAAGAGAGCGGTGCTCTGATCATCGAGCCTGAGAGTGAGTCGACCATTTCTGCAGAATATCAAACCATCATCAGCAGCCGATTGTCTTTTAATGCGGGTGTATTGTTTGGTTACAAATTCAATGACCGTCTGTTTGGGTATGCAAAATTTGGTTGGACCTGTCTGCGAACCACGTCTTCAAAAGCAGACGAAAGTATTTCTGGTAATGGCGTAGTATCATCTGGATATTCGCCCATCTATACCAATGGTTTGATTTACGGTTTTGGTGTCGATCTGTCGATAACGGAACGCTTGTCCATCGGTGTCGAGGCGTTTGGGGAGTCTTATGCCGACAGAAAAATGGCAGTATTTGCCTATCAGAGCAACCCAGGACCCCAAACGCAAAATTCAGCTACATCCTTTGGTAGTTCTCCTTCTATACAAAAACTCAGCGCTGACCCCATGGCAACCACTGTATTAGGGGTGATGTTGAAGCTGAACATTAAGTTTTTGGAACGCTAAGCACACGGAATTCGGGGCGCCCATCTGGGACAAAAACCAGGGGATCAAAGTTTTCGATATCATGCAGGGTGATGGTTGAGAGATCCATCACCGTTGTGCGGGGATGCTGCGGGGATCCATTTCCCCGTCTGACCATTATCCCTGTCTAAAAAATCACGCTTAGATAGAAAATTCACAGTTTTTTTTAGAAAAATGTGCTTTAATGGGTTCATATTTTTGAAAAAAATCAATGGCTTTTATGCATTGCATTACAAAACATCTTTTAAACAAACGGTCCTTGGGTCGGGGCATTCTGCATTTTTCGACTCTTCTCTTTGTCACAATGGTTGCCCCTTGTTCATCCCGATCGCAACATGGGGGGGCTGTCTTGTTTTCTGCAAATGCGCCTGCTGTTTCTGCCTGTAAAAGCCCACCGATTAGGCCTTCTGCATCAACGGGTCGCGTGCAGACCGTTGGCATTTGTCCGGCAAAACGAACGGTTTTATGCACCGTAATCAAACCATCACATTATGTGTGTCCTGCCGGTCAAAACTGTACGCTGCCTTTGTGCGCCGCAGTGTATGGTGGAAAGAACCAAAAACCAGAATCAGATTCTCTGCACCCCTATTCCATCGATCATACCCTTCATTTACCTGAAAAGGATTCTCAGAAACAAGCCGTCCATTTTGTCGCACAACAGTGGTCATCCCAGCCCAAAGGACAGCACTATCATTCCGTCCCTTCGGATGAATTGTTATTTCTGGAACAGGCCTATACCAATCAATTTTTCACCCCATGTGGTGACGATGGCCGATTGACCAACACGGCCCCATTTACGCTAACCCAAGTGTATGTGGCCTATTACATGGCGCTGGCCGCCATAGAATCATTGGCCGATTTAAAGCAGTACGAACAGACAGAAGTCAATGAAAAAACCGAAAAAAGACAGGAACAAGAGATGCAAGCGGCCATGAAAGACATCGCTAAACCAGCTGGTGTCCCTGCTGTCTCCCAGTAAAAGCTTTTACACCTGCCTTTGGACGCGTATCGTGGGCTGTTGATCTTCTGGCATCCTCATCCCACGATGATAACCCTCCCCCATCAGCGTTTTTCATGGAAAAACTGATGCAATATGGATTGACATCGTTGTTCGCATATGCCACCAATGCTTTCAAACGATGCTGGAGCAGACACACTCGTGTCATAGGCTCCGAAATAAACCCGTCCAATGCGCGCCAATATCAATGCTTGTATGCAAAACGCACAGGGTTGTAACGTTACATACAAATGACAGTTGGGCAAATATTTTGATGACAACACACCCATTGCCTGGACCAGGGCCAGAATTTCTGCATGTGCCATGGGATTGGTAAGACCATTCATTTGGTTGTGGGCACGGGCGATGATGCGGTTGCCTTGAACGATCACCGCACCAACAGGGACCTCTCCGCAATCCATCGCTTTTTCTGCCATCATCAGTGCCACCGTCATGGGCCAAAAGGGGCTTTGCGGTTTTGGATCCAACCCATAGGCCACAGCGCTGTCCCCTTTCCCATCAATGTCGGTTTTTTTCGTATGATTTGCTGTCATGGATCCATCCATTTTTTGGTGTCGTTTGGTTTATCCGCTCTGCAATACCCACAGTGGAATAAACAGTGCAACCCATGGCTTATTACATTTCTGCTGTTGGATGTTCATCGGGCAAAGCCTTTTGACTGTACCCATCTTTTACCCAATACAACATAACCCAGCACAGCAAAAAACCCAGTGGCAAAGAGAGAATAGAAATGGCATACATGTTGCCCGTATACACGGGAAAGCCATCGGCGGCATAACCACCCCCCATCACAGACCAACTGACCTGTAAAATCTTGCCTAACAAGGGTTGAAAAATAGACCCACACCCCATAATCAGGGCATTTGTAAAGGCATAAGCGGAGCCCAAATCTTCACGAGAGGTTTGACTCTGAACGGCGGAAAAAACCAATACTTGGCCACCAGTAATCAATCCAATCATTCCAGACAAACCAATGGCCAAGGTGTAAGGTAAAAAGGATGCCATTGCCATACACAGAAACAGGATGCATTCCACAACAGTCACCAGTTTCAAAACTTTGATATAACTGCCCCAGCGTACGGCCAACGCAGCCAAAAGAGGCCCCCCTATTGCAGCCATAAAAAACAGACTCATTTGGGCCAAACTGGCCTTTTCTTTGGTTAACCCTGCACAGCTGCCTTCTAAAAATGGAATCATCCACAATTCGGCAAAAGTGGAAATGGGTAAATACAGCAAACCCCCCACCACACCAATAAACCATATTTGTGGCTTTCGGATTACAGAGTTTAATCGAATCCACAGATCGTTTCCCGACGATTGGGGCGTTGTTTTTAGGGGGTCGCGAATACCCAACCATGTGAGTACGCTTAAACCCAGGCCCAGTACGGCCATCACCATCATGGCAGATCGCCATCCCCCCACATACTGACAGAGCAAAACCAGAGGCTTGCCCGCAATGACACCACCGATCGCCCCCAGCAAGTTTGTTAATCCAGCCATAATGCCAAAATAAGCCACAGGAAACCATCCACTGGCTAATGCCAATGCACTGATAAAGGCGGCCGCTGATCCGGCACCCATGAAAAATCGCGCCGCATAGGCCACCGACAGGGATTCTGTCCACCCAAACAAAGCGGCACTGAGCGCGCACAACAAGCAGGACAGCGTAATCAATTTACGTGACCCAACTTTGTCCAAAATTAAACCACAGGGAATTTGCAGCGGCGTATATGCCCAATAATACATGGATGCAAACAGACCAAACTGTTGGGGATTAGTATGAAAACTGGTATGTAAGTCCTCTGCCATAACGGACAATGATGCGCGTAACACCATTTCGTACAGATAAAACAATCCCCCCATGGACCAAAACAGCCAAGCTTTTGCTAAGGTTTTTCTTTCTGAAAT
>VGCF01000009.1 GCA_016870135.1 Alphaproteobacteria bacterium | reverse complement strand
CACCCCCAAAACATTCAAAATGTCATGAGGCACGGGGCTCCCGTCCACTAAAACCGTTCCTTTGCTGACGTGTTCACCATCTTGCACCAGAATATGTCGACCTTTGCTGATCAAATATTCTACAGGTTTAACCCCAACATCTTTTGGCATGATGACCAAACGACGTCGAGTTTTGTAATCTTTTCCGAATTCAATCACGCCATCGCACTCACTAATCATGGCTGGATCTTTTGGACGCCGTGCCTCGAACAGTTCCGCAATTCTGGGCAACCCCCCTGTAATGTCACGAGATTTAAAGACTTCTTTGGCCAAACGGGCAATGATGTCCCCTTTTTTAACGGTTTTTCCATCAGAGACCAAAACCACCGTATCCACCATCAGATCGTACCAGGCATCGCCTCCGCTTTCCAATTTAACCGGTTGCCCAGCAGCATTACGCAATGTAATAGATGGACGCAAGTTGTCTCTGCGGGTGCCCTGGCGCCAATCGGTCACGATTTGTTTCGTAATACCCGTTAAATCGTCCACCACTTCGCGTAAAGAAATCCCATCCAAAAGATCCAAGTAATGTACGGTGCCGTCACTTTCTGCAATAATGGGCACCGTGTATGGATCCCATTCGGCTAATTTCTGACCTGCCAACACTGTATCTTGATCTGAAATCAACAACACCGCACCGTATGGAACCTTGTAGACCGCTAATTCTTGATCAAAGGCATCAATCAAAACCAATTCCATGTTACGGCCCATAACCAACAGTTGGCCCGCACCATTCTTGATGGTGTATCCGTTACGGAAATGCACGTGGCCGTCTTTCATGGCTTCGATAAAGGAAATTTCCGCCCCACGTTGAGACGCACCACCAGAGTGGAATGTACGCAATGTCAACTGTGTACCCGGTTCACCAATGGACTGAGCTGCAATGACACCGACCGCTTCACCCACCGCCACCAATTTTCCACGACCCAAATCTCGGCCATAACACATGGCGCATGCTCCCTCGGATGCCTGACACATTAATACAGAGCGCACCACAACCTTGACGATACCTTCGTTTTGGATGTATTCGGCATCGTTTTCATAAATTAATGTCCCAGCCTTGACCAAAACATCCGTTCCTTTAACCACATCCTCGGCCAAAACACGCCCCAAAATACGGTCTCCCAAAGAGGCAATGACACCGCCTCCTTCAATAATGGCCTGCATAACCACCCCTTCCTTGGTTCCACAATCGTTGCTGTAAATCACGCAATCTTGGGCCACATCCACCAATCGACGGGTTAAGTATCCAGCATTGGCTGTTTTTAACGCCGTATCAGACAAACCTTTACGCGAACCATGGGTCGAGTTAAAGTATTCAAAGGCTTTTAAACCCTCTTTAAAGTTAGAGACAATGGGGTGCTCGATGATGGTTCCATCATGTCGGGCAATCAATCCTCTCATGGCAGCCAACTGTTTCATCTGAGCCGCGGACCCTCTGGCACCAGAGTGCGCCATCATATAGACAGAGTTCAACGGTTTGCCAGGAATGTCTTTTGAAATTTCCCCCATCATGGCTTCGGCCACCCGTTCTGTACACTTGGTCCAGGCATCGGTGACTTTGTTATATCGCTCACCCGGTGTGATTAAACCATCCAAGTATTGTTGTTGGTATTCATTGACGGAGTCCAAGGTTTCTTTGACAAATTCAGCTTTTTTCCCAGGCACAATCAAGTCATCTTTTCCAAATGAAATGCCAGCCGATGTGGCATGGCGAAAACCAATTTGAACCAATTTGTCTGCAAATTCCACAGTTTTTGTGGATCCACAATACCGGTGTACAGCACTGACCAATTGAGTTACATCCTTGGATGTAAAGGTCTTGTTTACCGAATTAAAGGATATTTGCGGATGTCTGGGCACGGAATCCCACAAAATCATGCGTCCAGCCGATGTTTCGCATCGCACCATACGAGTATGACCATCGGCATCCACATCCGCATAACGCGTAATGATTTTGGCATGCAACGAAATAGTTTTTTCTTGCAAGGCATACAAAATTTCATCTAAATCGCTAAACATTCTGCCTTCCCCACATTCACCTGCTCTGGACAAAGTCAGATAATACAAACCCAAAACGATGTCTTTTGATGGTACAATAACGGGCTCGCCATTGGATGGACTGAGTATATTATTTGTGGCCATCATTAACACACGCGACTCGATTTGTGCTTCCAAAGACAAGGGCACATGCACAGCCATTTGGTCCCCGTCAAAGTCGGCGTTATAGGCCGCACACACCAGTGGGTGCAACTGAATGGCTTTTCCCTCGACCAACATGGGCTCAAAGGCCTGAATACTGAGACGGTGCAAGGTTGGTGCACGATTTAACAAGACGGTGCGCTCGCGGATCACGTCCTCTAAAATATCCCATACTTCTGGACGTTCGCGCTCGACCATACGCTTAGCAGCCTTGACCGTTGTGGCAAACCCATAGCGCTCTAATCGGGAATAAACAAAGGGTTTAAACAGCTCCAGCGCCATCTTTTTAGGCAACCCGCATTGATTTAACTTTAACTTTGGTCCCACCACGATTACCGAACGACCAGAATAATCCACGCGTTTTCCCAACAAATTTAAACGAAAACGCCCCTGTTTACCCTTTAACATATCCGACAGTGATTTCAGAGGCCTCTTGTTGCTGCCCGTAATGGGGCGCCCTCTGCGACCATTGTCAAAAAACGCATCCACAATTTCTTGCAGCATTCGTTTTTCGTTCCGTACAATCATTTCTGGGGCCTGTAACTCCATCAATCGACGCAAACGATTATTACGGTTGATCAAACGACGATACAAATCATTCAAATCCGATGTGGCAAAACGTCCGCCATCCAATGGAACCAGGGGCCTTAAATCCGGAGGCATCACAGGAACCACTTCCAAAATCATCCACTCTGGTCGCGTTTGAGAGGACAAAAAAGACTCGACCAATTTTAACCGTTTGATGACCTTTTTACGACGCAATTCTGATGGGTTTTCCGACAAATCTTGGCGCAATTGCTGGCGCAATTCGTCCAAATTCAACTGGGACAACAGTTCTTTTAAGGCCTCTGCCCCTGAACTGACCCGAAAAGAATCTCGACCATAATCCTGTCTGGCTCTCGTGTACTCTTCTTCGCTCAAGACTTGGCATTGCTGCAGGGGGCTCATGCCCGGATCCACGACGACATAGCCATCAAAATACAAAATACGATCCAGAGTTTTATTGCTGATATCCAGTAAATTCCCAATACGACTGGGCAGAGATCGCGAAAACCAAATATGGGCCACAGGGGACGCCAACTCGATATGCCCCATACGTTCCCGTCGAACCTTGGCCAAAGTCACCTCGACGCCACAGCGCTCGCACACCACGCCGCGATACTTCATACGTTTATACTTTCCACACAAACATTCATAATCCTTGACGGGACCAAAAATACGCGAACAAAACAGGCCGTCTCTTTCTGGTTTAAAAGTTCGATAATTGATGGTTTCTGGTTTTTTCACCTCACCAAAAGACCAGGCCCGAATTTGATCAGGACTCGCCACCGAAATACGCACACTGTCAAAATTTTGAACCACTGAATCCGGTGATGGCAACAACAATCGAGGATTAGGAACCTCTTTTTCATGATGATCTAACACAAAAACCTCCCTTTTTCGTAATCGTAATGACTGTTTTATAAAAGAGCGCACCCCAGACAAGAGTTTTCACCCCCTCACTACCCGCCACAAGCCCCACTTAACCTTGCATTGGTGATTCCTGTCGGCATTCGATATTCATACCCAAAGTTTTCAGCTCTTTAATCAAAACGTTAAAGGATTCCGGAACATCGGATATAAAATTTTCTTGCCCCTTGATAATGGCTTTGTACACCTCCATACGACCCTGCAAATCATCAGACTTTACGGTCAGCATTTCCAACAGTGTTCTGGCCGCACCATAGGCTTGCAAAGCCCAAACCTCCATTTCTCCAAATCTCTGTCCACCAAATTGAGACTTCCCACCCAAAGGCTGCTGGGTAACCAAACTGTACGGTCCAATGGATCGGGCATGAATCTTTTCATCCACCAAGTGGTGCAATTTCAGCATGTACAACACCCCAACCGTCACAGGCCGATCAAAACGCTCACCCGTTCGACCATCGTACAAGACTTCTTGACCAGAAGGATTAACTCCTACCTCTCTAAATAGACGCTCTATTTCATCCACCTTGGCCCCCTCGAATACAGGGGTTGCCATGGGCAAACCGTCGACAATATCCTTGACCATGGTTAACATGGCCTCGGGAGACAGCTGGTCAATCCACTCTGAAATCTCTGGCTTTTTGTACAAATCTTTCAGACCATCTCGTAACAACTGTTCACCACCCGTTTCAGCCAGAGCCGATTGACGCAACAACTGTTCGGCTTTTTTACCCTTTTGCAACGAAACCCAACCCAAATGGGTTTCCAAAATTTGCCCAACGTTCATACGCGACGGCAATCCCAATGGATTCAGTACCACATCTACAGGGGTTCCATCAGCCAAATAGGGCATATCTTCTTGGGGCATAATGACCGAGACAACACCCTTGTTTCCGTGTCGACCCGCCATCTTATCCCCTGGTTGAATTTTACGCTTAATGGCCAAAAACACCTTGACGGTTTTCAAAACCCCTGTGGGCAAATCGTCTCCTCTGCTTAATTTATCCAACTTTTGTTTGAATCGCTTTTCCAATTCATCCACAGCGGCATCATGCTGCTGGTACAACGACACCACGCGAGCCATGGCGTCTTTATTCTGCAGAGGTATCTTTTTATTGCGTGTTTTAGGAATTTCTGAATATATTTCCTCTGTAATCACGGTTCCAGATACACACTGATCAAAATTCTGAGCCAAGGTTTGTCCTACTAATACGCCTTTCATGGCTTGGGAAAATCCCTGCTCTAAAATGCGACGCTCCACCTCTTTTTCCTGGGCCATTTTGGCGACAACTTCACGCTCTATGGCTAAAGAGCGCTCATCACGTTCCACCCCACGCCTTGAAAAGATACGCACATCCACCACAGTACCGCTCATTCCAGCAGGTACACGCAACGAACTGTCTTTCATATCGGCCGCTTTGTCGGAAAAGATGGCGCGCAACAATTTTTCTTCCGGAGTCAAAGGAACCTCTGCTTTTGGGCTGACCTTACCGACCAAAATATCTCCAGGCGCCACATCGGCTCCAATATACGCCACACCCGCTTCGTCCAAATGACGCAACACTTCTTCGCTGGCACCAGGTACATCACGCGTGATTTCTTCATACCCCAGTTTCATATCCCGAACTGACGTTTCCAATTCGTCAATATGAATGGATGTATAGGCATCTTCGTCCACCAGACGTTGCGACAAGACAATAGAGTCTTCGAACCCGCAACCATCAAACGGCATAAAGGCCACCAACGCATTGTGCCCCAAGGCTAACTCTCCACGATCTGTGGCTGCACCATCGGCAATGATATCCCCCGCTTTTAACAACTGTCCAACCTTGACCAACGGTTTTTGATGGATACACGTCCCGGCATTCGATTTTCTGAATTTATCTAGATTGTAAATATCCACCACCGATCCCTGAGCGGAAAATTCTGTGGGTCGAACCACAATTCGACTGGCGTCCACCTGAGTCACCACACCATCTCTCTTGGTTCTGACAATGACTCCGGAATCACGAATCACCAGGCCTTCTACGCCCGTACCAATCAGTGGTGCCCGCGCCCGCATCAAGGGAACCGCCTGGCGCTGCATGTTTGACCCCATCAAGGCACGGTTCGCATCATCATTTTCTACAAAAGGAATTAACGCCGACGCCACAGACAAAATCTGCTTTGGCGAAATATCGGCAAAATCAATTTCTGTGGGTGGAACTAACATATAATCTCCAGAACGACGGCACCCCACCAATGTATCGGTCAAACGTCCCTCGCCATCGATAGCCACATCGGCTTGGGCAATGGTAAACCCCTCTTCCTCCATAGCCGACACATAAACCACTTCATGGGTCAACTGACCATTCACCACCTTGCGATATGGCGTTTCCAAAAATCCATAAGGATTGATTCTGGCATAAATGGCCATAGAGTTAATCAAACCAATGTTGGCCCCTTCCGGCGTTTCCACCGGACAAATTCGCCCATAATGGGTTGGATGCACATCACGAACCTCGATTCCCGCACGATCTCGAGTTAAACCACCTGGCCCCAACGCAGAAAGACGACGCTTGTGATTCACCTCTGATAATGGATTAGTCTGATCCATAAATTGGGACAATTGCGACGTACCAAAAAATTCTCGGATAATGGACGACAGGGGCCGAGCATTCAACAAATCATTGGGCATGGCCGTTTCCAGTTCTACCGCCGTCATGCGCTCTCTGATGACCCTTTGCATCCGCATTAAACCTGATCGATACTGGACCTCTAATAACTCTCCAACAGAGCGCACACGACGATTAGTCAAGCTGTCAATATCGTCAATATGGCCTCTGCCCTGCTTTAGATCCAACAGATAGCGCACAACGGCGATGAAATCTTCCTTGCGTAACACACGTTCCGTAATGGGCGCGTTTAGACCCAAGCGCGAATTCAGCTTTAATCTTCCCACATCTGACAAGTCGTATTTTTCTGAATTAAAGAATAAATTATGAAATAAAGTGTAGGCTGCCTCTAGAGTAGGAGACTCACCTGGTCTCAATACGCGATAAATATCAAACAACGCCTCTGACCGATTCGTATTTTTATCCGACATCAAGGTGTTGCGTAAAAATGGTCCGGTATTGACGCCATCAATATCAAGAACAGGGATTTCATGGACCCCTCTTTTGACCAGAAAATCAATCTTTTCCTCGGTCACTTCTGCGCCCACTTCCAGAAAAATTTCACCTGTTGCTGGGTCAGACAATTCTTGCGCACTGTACCGACCTAAAATATGATTATAGGGTACCAAAACGTGGGTGACCCCCTGAGCAATCCATTCACGAATCATACGGGATTGTAATTTGACCCCTTTTTCGGACAAAACCTCTCCGGTTTTCGCATCCAACAAATCTTCCTCTAGACGGACATTTTTCCACATGGTTTCAGAGAATGCAATGCGCCAAAAACCATCGCGATAATCGTAAACCCGATGGTCATAAAACAGGCTTAAAATTTCCTGACGACTCATGCCCAAACGCTTGCTCGGCGGGGCCAGCGGGTCCACCTGATGGTCCGATTCCAGAGCCATCAACAGCGTGCTGACCGGCATTTTACGCTTGCGATCGATGCGCATGCACAGCACATCCTTAATATCAAACTCAAAATCAATCCACGACCCTTGTGCTGGGATGACCCGAGCCAAAAATAGAAATTTACCCGATGAATAATGGCCACGATCATGATCAAAAAAGACCCCCGGAGATCGATGCATCTGGGAAACAACAACACGCTCCACGCCATTGATCACAAAAGTCCCCTCTTGCGTCATCAAAGGAATGTCGCCCAGATAAACGTCCTGCTCCTTCATAAACTTTAATGTTCGATCCTCTTCCCACCCAATCAGGCGCAATTTTGCACGCAATGGCGCAGCATAGGTCAACCCTTTTTGTCTAGCCTCTACGAGATCGCATTTTTGATCTTCCAAAGCATATTCGACAAACTCTAACTGAACGCGTCCGGAAAAATCTTGGACGGGAAACAACGCCATCAAGGACGACTGAAGGCCCACTATCCGACGCTCTGCTGGCGGGACGTCTTTTTGCAAAAACTCCTCATAAGACCTGCGCTGCAACTCTATTAGGCTAGGAATAGACATGGCCTCGGGTACTCGAGAAAAATTATATCGAACCCGTCGATAAAAATCACAACTCTCGCTCATTTCAACCTCCTTGTTGATTGATTGACTTTGCAAAAAACTCGATCACCTAAATTACTCCTGCTCCAGAAAATCTTTGTTTTTAGGACCCAGAACCCTTCCAAGATGCCCGAACCACCGATCCCGATTTTTCCACAAGAGCGCACTTCTTGCAGCACCGTATTTTTAAGACTTGCGGGTCACCCAGAGAAACCCCACCATCACTTTTGCCTTACAGAACCACTCTGCCTCAGAGACTAGAAAATCCCCAAAAGGATGGCAATCGGGAATTTACCGCAGAAAAAACTCTTTTTTAATTTTTTTCAAAAGCACAAAAAGAAAGGCACTCGTGAACCACTGCAGAACACAAGCACCCTTCTTTCCAACCTTAAATCACAAAATTCATAAGGCACAGCATCAGAAAATTAAACCAACTTAACTTTCGCACCCACAGCCTCTAATTTCTTTTTCATTTCTTCGGCTTCTTTTTTAGGAAGACCCTCTTTGACAGCGGCATCTGCTTTGTCCGCCATGTCCTTGGCCTCCTTCAGACCCAAACCAGTCAAAACACGCAATTCCTTAATCACCTCAATCTTTTTCTCACCTGCCTCGACCAATACAACGCTGAACTCTGATTGCTCATCAGCAGCATCGGCAACAGGAGCAGCACCAGCAGCAGGACCCATCATCATAGGAGCAGCCGCAGAAACACCCCACTTTTCTTCCAATAGTTTCGTCAACTCAGCAGCTTCTAGAACGGTCAAATTACTCAAACTCTCAACGATATTTTCCAGTGTCATTGCATTAGACATTTTTACTCTCCTTGTTGTTGTTTAATATAAGCCCCCAAAGTACCGACAACTCCACGACTTGGCTCTTTGATGGTTCTCAACAGCGTCGACGCCGGAGAACTGATGAGACCCAAAATCTGACCACGCAATTGATCCAATGTTGGCAATGTCGCTAATCTTTTAATGTCTTCCTTGGAAAGATTCTTACCATTTAAAATTCCACCGATGGGGTGAAAATTGGCCTCTCTTTTCTTGGAAAACTCTTCGATCACTTTTGATGCGGAAACAGGATCCTGAGAAAAAACAATCCCCAATGGACCCTTGAACCACTCTTGAATACTACCATCATCAAACACTCTCTTTGCCAAGTTGTTCTTTACAACCTGAAAACGAGCCCCTGCAGATCGTACATTTTTACGCAACTGGCTGAATGGCTCGGCCGAAAGCCCCACCTGACGAACAACGATCATGCAAGGATAGGAACCACAGGATTCCGAAAACTTTTCAACAAAAAGCTTTTTTTCTGAACGAGTCACTCGCACGCCCTCCTTAATTAAAAATCATCCTTAAATTACACCACACTTCTACCCTTATGACAAGCCTTTATTCAGATCCAATGTCAAAGAAAAACCCATGGTAGACGATAAAAAAGCCCTTTTAATCAAATGCCCCTTTACTCCCTCTGGCTTCATCTCTAGCAAAGCAGCCTGAACAGCCGCAAAGTTTTGCTCTAATGCCTGCGTGGCAAAACTGGCTTTACCCAAAATGGCATGAACAATCCCTTGCTTTTCAGCACGCAAAGACACTTGCCCTTTTTTAGCCGATTGAATGGCACCCGCCACATTCATGGTGACTGTACCCAATTTTGGATTGGGCATTAACTGCTTTGGACCCAAAATTTTACCCAGCTTGCTTAAATGTGCCATCATAGGCGGCGTAGCAATACACAGATCAAAATCAATGCGCCCTTTCTGAACTTCATCGATCAAGTCCAAATCACCCACGACTTCGGCCCCTGCATCCCGCGCTTGCTGTGCTTGCTCACCTTGGGCAAAAACAGCGATACGCACACTGCGCCCCGTACCTGCAGGCAATTCCACCATGCCGCGAATGTTTTGATCGCCTTTTCTGGGATCAATATTGCATGCAAAAACAACTTCCACGGTTTCGTCAAACTTTGCGTTGGCACGATCCTTGATCAGACCCAGAGCCTCATCAACGGTGTAATGCTTTGAAAAGTCAATATTGACGTCGCGCGCACGAATGCGCTTGCTCTTTTTTTCGATTTTTATCATTCTGTAACCTCGATTCCCATAGAACGCGCCGTTCCCTCTAGCATAGAGACAGCCGCTTCTGGTGTATAAGCATTCATATCCTGCATTTTTTCCTTGGCAATTTCAAGCAGCTGATCGCGGGTGATCTTGCCATTAATGGTGCGCCCAGGCGCCACACTGCCTTTTGCAATGGCCGCAGCTTTTTGCAAATAATATGAAGCAGGAGGCTTGGTCAGAAAAAATGTAAAAGTTTTGTCGGCAAACGCTGTGATGACCACAGGGATACGCGCATCCGACGGCATACCAGCGGTCTGCGCATTAAACGCCTTACAAAACTCCATAATATTCAAACCTTTTTGACCCAAAGCAGGACCAACGGGAGGAGCTGGAGTAGCTTTCCCCGCCATAATTTGCAACTTGATTGTTCCTATAATTTTTTTCGCCATTGCTATCCCCTTTGATAAACCCTAGTTTCCTTTAAAATACCCTTTTTTTACCCACCTGAACACCACCCAACGGTCACGTATTCCTAAGTTTTCTCGACATGCGCAAAATCCAGATCCACAGGCGTAGGTCGCCCAAAAATGGAAATGGAAACTTTTAACCGCATGCGCAACATGTCTACCTCTTCGACTACCCCCTCTAGCCCAGAAAACAAACCATCCGTTACACGAAGGATTTCGCCAGGCTCGAAGGAGACACCAGAAACAGAGGCCGTCCCATCGGAACCATCAATCTGATTCAACAAATTTTCCATATCCGCATCCGATAATGGCTTTGGATCGCTACGTAAATCTGCCCCTAACATCCCAATCACCCGAGGTGCCCGCCGAATGGTATTTAACGCATCTGGCGTAGAAATCATACGCACCAAAACATACCCAGGCAAAATACGTTCCTCTTGCTGGACCGCATTGCCGCGACGCGTGGCGTGAACCATTTTCTTTAAAACCAAAACATCTTCCAACAGATCGGCTATGCCTGCCTTAGAGAACTGCACCGACAGATCGGACGCAACCCTGTTTTCACTGCCAGCGGCCACATGAACGACATACCATTTAAAATCTGACATAATCTATCCTATAGTACGAGCCGAAGACTACCCACCACCACCTGATCCACAAAAAACAGAAAAATGGAAAACATGGCCGCAATAATAAAGACAATAATGCTGGTAAACACCACATCTCTTTGCGTTGGCCAAACCACTCGTCTGGTCTCTTGCATCACCTGATCAAAAAACAAACGTGACGACTTTAACCATTTTGACCCCATATGTCACTCATATCTTGTGGCAATCCCTTTTTATACCTGATTTCGGATCATCTTGTCAATTTATCCAAACCCACCCCCCATTCACCTAATCATGCTGTGTTGTAACGTCTGCAACAGATTCGAAAAGGCTTCTCTGAACACGCTGCGCGATGTAATCAGATCCACAAACCCATGTTTCTTTTGGAATTCTGCGGTCTGAAACCCCTCTGGCAACGGTTGGCGCAATGTTTCTTGGATCACGCGCGCGCCGGTAAACCCAATAATGGCCCCAGGCTCTGCAAAGGTGATGTCCCCCAATGCCGCAAAGGATGCCGCCACGCCTCCTGTGGTGGGGTGCGCCATCAGCATCACCACGGGCAGCCGAGCCTCTTTGACCATTTGTACGGCGATGGTGCTGCGCGGCATTTGCATCAGCGACAAAATCCCCTCTTGCATGCGTGCGCCACCAGAGGATGACACCATCAAAAAGCATGCTGTTTTATCCACCGCCGTTCTAGCCCCCTGAATCAGAGCCTCGCCTGCGGCCATCCCCATAGAGCCGCCAATAAACGCAAAATTAAAACAGGCCACCACCACCGAAACGCCACCTACTTTGCCCACAGCCAACGTTACCGCATCGGTTTCTTTGGTCTTTTGTCGGGCATCTTTTAATCGATCTGTGTATTTTTTTTGATCTCGAAAACCCAAAGGGTCCAAAGGCACCGTGGGCAAAGGCAAAATCTGATAATACCCATCATCGAATAAATGGGCCAATCGGGCCGCCACAGGCCACATGGCGTGATGCCCGCAATGAGGGCACATAAACAGATTGTCTTCCAGGTGTTTTTGAAAAATCATTTTTTCACACCCCAAACAAGACAACCACAGAGATTCTGGAACATCTCGTTTTTTGCCCAACGATCGGATTTTTGGTGGAATAAAGTGCGTTAACCAGCTCATCTGTCTTCAATCATCAGGTTTTACCCCATCATAACCCGCTCTGGGGCAAGCGCCTAGAGCCGTAGCACACCACAGTCCTGCCCCAGGGTGCACATTTAGTGTGAGAACAAATCATCGGGAAAACCCGCCACATCCGCCACCACTCTGGTGGGTAAAAATCGACAAATGGCCTTGAACAAATCTTGTCGACCTTCTCTGATCAAACGGACATCCAGTTGGGATTTCAATGCATGCAGATACAATACATCCGATGCCGCATAATGTTTCTGAGACTCTGACAGCGTTTCGACCCCCCAATCAGAACATTGCTCTGACTTTGATAAATCTGTACCCAGCAATTCGCGACACAAGGACGCCAAACCATGGTACTGGGTGTACGTTCTGACCAAGCGAGACGCAATTTTCGTACAATAAATAGGGCCAGCACACAATGCATCCAACCCGACATAGAGGGCTCTGATGTCAAAACGGGCAAAATGAAAAATTTTCTCAACATTGGGATTGGTCAACATCGCCTTTAACCGAGGTGCGGGCCGTTTATCCCGGGCAATTTGAACCAAATGACAAATGCCGTCTCCTTGACACAATTGCACCAAGCACAAACGATCGCGCTCTGACTCTAGTCCCATAGTTTCGGTATCAATGGCAACCGATCGCTCGAACACCACGTTGTGGGGTAAATCATCGGCGTATAAACGCACATCCAAAGGCTTTTTCATCATGTCTTTTGGCCCACGAACGTCCGGCAACTCTCTTATTCTCAATGTGCCCCTCCTGTATTGTTTTGCCCCAGATTACGCCCAGAACCCCTGTGGATGCAACCCGCATGCTATCCTTTTATTGCAGGTTTTGCACAAATGGCTGGGGCGCAAGCAGGAGACTTTATCATTTTAAGCAACGAATCCCCCCGTTGGGTCCACACATTTTTTGGAAAATTATAGGTCAACATGGCATACGTTTTATGGGCCGCCGGCATCATGCCTAAGGCCAGCTGAGCCTCGATTAAACGGTATAACACCTCTGGCATCAGGATGCTGCGGGGCCATCGGTCCATCAATCGTGAAAACTGAATCCACGCCGCCACATGTCGGTTATCAAACAAGGACGATTTGGCCGCCAACATACTGTGACAGGCCAAATGTTCGGATATAAATTCTTCCTTGATCTTGGCATCATGGGCATATTCACTGGTGGGAAAACGGCGCAACACCTCTTTAAAGGCTGCCAGAGCCGATTCTGCCAGTTGTTTATCCTTGGTCAGACCCAACATGTCATTATAATAAGACAATGCGCGCAGGTAATAGGCATAAGAAATACTGGCAGATCCTGGGTGCAGATCGATAAAAACATCCAAAGAGGCAATGGCTCTGGGGAATTTTTGGGCCTTAAATGCACAATAGGCCGACAGCAATTGGGCCTGACTGGCAGAATCAGAATAAGGATGCTGGCGCTCGACCTCATCAAAAGCATCGGCTGCACGCTCATAACTCTTTTTCTCCATCAATTCTTTTGCCCTTTGATACAAATCTTTGATGGGCTTTTCGTCATAAACTGGGGTCTTAGAAGCGCAACCCGATAAAACCATCCCAAAGCAGAGCATCAAAAAAACAGTATTGCAAAATTGCTTATTGTCCACGCACAGAGTCCTTTTTTTGATTTTTACCCATCCTATAATACCTTAAAATAGCATGTTTCTTGGTGGTAACCATAGCCGCACCATAAAACAATCTGGCTGAAAACGTCACCTGGTGTTTAAAAATGTTTTAAAAACATCGGGTGCAAGGGATTATCTTTATCTAAAAAAAAGAGTACGTTGTTTCTATACAGTCCCCCTATAAAAGCACCTATGTCTCTATTTAAAAGCTTATCCAATAAGATGCCTCTGATTTTGTTCGGTCTGATCGCCAGCATTTTGGCATTTGGGAACCTCTTGCCTGTCGGTTTAAAATCTGGATTATACGCCACCAGTATTTCTATAAAAGGACTAATTGTTACAGTTTTACCCATTATTATTTTTGGATTACTATTCAGCGCAGCCGTATTAATGGCGAAAAAAGCCACCTGGATTGTGGGCCTGATCTTAGGAACAGTGTGTCTGTCGACTTTTGTGGCTGTTTTTCTGGCACGATTTGTCGGCCTTGCTCTGTACAACATGGATTTATCTATGGAGCTTCCCCCCGTTATAACCCCGCTGACCCCCCTGTGGGAATGGGAGCTTGATGCGTGGGTTTCTAACAGCGTGGTCATGTTAAGCGCTGTGTTTTTTGGGCTAATAGGAGCTTTTTTCATACCAGAGCGTGCCCTGATGATGTCCAGATTTCTAGACCAATTGGTCGGCATAATATTAAAAACATTAACCCTGGTGATCCCCGTCTTTGTGGTGGGATTTGTCATTAAATTACAGCACGAAGGAGTATTCATCACCATATTGAAAAATTACTCTGTGGTGTTTGCATGCATTGCCGTGGCTCAATTTACATACATTTTTTTACTGTATTGGGCTCTGGCCAAGGGGTCTGTTTCAAGAATGTTCGAATTAATTCAAAATATGATTCCCGCAACCATCAGCGGGTTTACCAGTATGTCCAGTGCGGCTAGTATGCCTCTGTTGATTCAAGGGGTCGAAAAAAACACCACCCACAAGCAAATGGCCAAGGTTACTGTGCCCGTATTGGTGAATATTCACATGATCGGAGAATGTTTTACAGATGTCATTTTGGCCTATGCTGTTTTAAAAACCTATGGGGTAGAGGATCCATCTTGGCCTAATTATTTAATGTTCTCTGTCTGGTTTTTTGTCGCACGGTTTGCCTGCGCAGGTATTCCCGGTGGCGGAATATTGGTCATCAAATCCTTACTTCTGACCTATTTTGCCTTTACAGATGTGATGTTTTCATTGATTTATGCCCTGTACGTATTGTTTGACCCCGTTTTAACCGCGGGCAACATTCTGGGCGATGGGGCATTGGCCCAATGGTTAGACAACATTGTAACCAAACGTCCGCACCTGATTTATTCCAAACAAGAAATTGCTCAGATGCAAGAAACACGCAAATAATCACGACATCCAGTGGTTCTGGGGGTGCGCGCTCTGGGGGGGCGCCATCTTTGGGTTGACTCTTTTGCCCCCTGTTTCGTTATACTGTTATAAACCCATTACAAGGCGTCTTTATGGCCCGGCCCACAAACGTTGTGTTGTCCCATGAGCATTTATTACACAATATTGCCTTGATCCAAAACAGGATCGGGCACAGCCGCATCATCGCCATGGTCAAGGCCAATGCTTATGGTCATGGCATTCGCTCGGTCAGTGCGCGCATAGCCCCTGTCGTTCATATGTTTGGTGTGGCATCGCTGGACGAGGCCATCATCTTGCGGACCATTGGATTACAGACCCCAATTATGTTAGCCGAAGGTGTTTTTGAAGCAAAAGAATGGGCTGTTGCTGCATACCATCGTTGCGAGGTTGTGATTCACCATATCAGCCAAATTCAATGGCTGGATACACTGGAACCCCATCAAAGGATCCGCATTTGGTTGAAAATCAATACCGGCATGAATCGTTTGGGTTTTTTTCCCCATGATATCCCAAAATTATACGCTCTGTTGCGTCATAATCCACGCATTCAGGGCGACATCGGACTGATGTCTCATTTTGCATCCAGCGAGCAAGCGCACTCTGAAAAAACCACACAACAGTCCACAGCATTTCGCGATATTGTGGGCTCTATACCCGATTTTTCCGGCCCCGTCAGTTTATGTAATTCTGGCGGCATTGTGAATCGATATGGCGATTTTTACGATTATGTTCGCCCTGGATTATTAATGTATGGTGTCCATCCATACGATTACGCCATGGGTCAAGATTTTGGTCTGCGCCCTGTGATGACGTTGAAATCCCAGCTGATATCGGTCTATACGGTTCAAGCTGGCGACACAGTGGGGTATAACGAAACATACTCCTGTCCTGAATTGATGACCATCGGCATTGTGCCCATTGGATATGGCGACGGGTATCCTTTGACGGCACGCAATGGAACACCTGTGCGGGTTAATGACACATTATGCCCCTTGATTGGTCGTGTTTCAATGGATATGCTGGCCGTTGATTTACGCTCTTGCCCAGGGGCAACCGTTGGGGACAGCATAACCCTGTGGGGAGAAAACTTACCCATAGAAACCATCGCACCCTTTACCCAAGAACACAGTCATGCCCTTTTAACAGGGCTACATAACCGAGTCCGGTCTTTTTGGACCAATGATCCCCACGAACATGGGTGTAAACCCAACGAACAAACACCCAGTCAGTCTTGGAATAGAATGGAAATCTAGACATCCCCGGTGTTCATCAAGAATCCTCTAGATCTCTGTTTTTAAGCGAATAAACAGGTGGGGGTGTGGGGATGAAACAGACAATAACAAACAACAAGACATACAGCCCAACAAGCCACAGGCATCGCATTATCTACAGAATCAACCAAGGGGCGTTCAACACCCCCACCCTTGCTTAATCATCATACCCCTGGCCCCCATCATCACCTGAATCGGGTTGCTCTTTTGATTGACCTAAAATCCCAGATAAATAAGCGTTTTCTGATACCTTTTCACTGAAATCCATGCGGTATTTCTGGCGCAATTTCTCTTCATAGGCCGTCAAGAACTGTTCTTTCCATTCCCGATCTAACAGATTGTATTTGGATAGTTTTTCATCAGAATTGGCGCGTTTTTTTGTGATGATGTCGGTCAGCTCGATCACAAAATATCCTGCAGATGTCTTGACCACAGAGGTTACAGGCGGGGGTGTCATTTGAAATACATACATCACCAGCTCTGGCGAAAGGGTATCAGGTATTTTTTCGCCGGCACCCAAAGTATGCGACGTCATTTCTTTTTTCTTGATGTTTTGTTCAAAATGTGTGGCCTTTTCTTTGGCCGTATGTTGAACTTTTTCTATTTTCATCTGATATTCGGCGGCCGCATAAAGCTCTTTCTGGTTTAAAGGGCGGGAACCTGCAATGCGTTGTATCTGGATCCAAGCCATTCCACCCGTCATAACGGGCAGATTAAAAATATCGCCCTCTTTCCCAGAAAAAACACCTTCTAGGATTTTGGACTGAACACCTTCTGGCAATGTCCATTCTGATCCATCGGAACGCCGCCAGGAAATGGGTGCAAAATCTAACCCTTTGGATGCCATACTGCAAGTGATTTCCCCAACGAGCCATCCTTTGTCTTTGGCCACATCTTGAATGCTCTGCCCTGCCCCAACCGCATCTTGGATCAAGACCTTAATCTCGTCATGGGTGTATTTTTTAGATGTAGGAGACGTCGTAGAGAAATTCGGCGTCAGCATCAGACGAAACGTCCGCATTTCCGGGGCAACACGCATCCACTGAGGAGCCTTTTGAACAAAGTCTGTGGTTTCTTTTTGAGGAATGACGGTGTCGGATACACCGGAATAATCAAAGGCAAAAAACTTGGATCGCCACGATCGTGTTTGCCGCATTCCCTTTTCGGCATGTTCCTTGTAAAACATGGGTAAAAATACAGTTCTAGCCAGCGCCCGTTTCAACATCATGCGACCCAAAGCGCGTTGTTCTGCAGCAACCATTTGCAGCAACGTCACCCCATTGTTACGTAAAAAGGCATCCATTCTGGCTTGGTCAAAGCGATCTTCTGGATCTAATAAATTGGCATTACCTCTGAACAATACATCGTTTGCTGTTTGCTTTGTCAGGGTAAAATCATCGGCTGATTGCATATCAGATCTCAAAAAAATCGGATTTTTTTGATAAAATGCCTTTAACCTGGTTAAATTGAGTCGTCCAGATTCGTCCAAAAAGCACATCTTTTCACGCAACGATTTTTTGGCTTGTGTTTGGGAAACCTCTATGCCTTTTTCCTTGACTTCTTGATCCCACATGGCATCATTCAAGATTTTTCGCAACCAATACTTGTCACCCCCCTGATCCGACATCAACATTAACTGACCATGGGCTTTGGCTTCTCTGAGGGCTTGCTTGATATCGTTTTCACGAAATTTGATATTTCCAACCGTAATCAGCGGTGATCGAAAGGAAAAAAACCTCAGATCAAAAGAAGTAGATAGATAAGCCAATAGCATCACACCAATCATCCATTGACCATACTTAGAATGGGATTTTTCGCGCTCCATCACCATAGGGACGTCCTTTATTTGTCTTTAATTTTCAGTATAGCTTGGTTTTATACTCGATCACAAGAAAGGACAGTGATGCCCATCTGTATGCACCTTTCTTGTCTCTGCGTATCTCTTTTGTTGGATTGTTTTTTCAGGCACACTGTCATAAAATGTCAAATTTATGGTCCGCCCCCATTCATCCATAGTCCCTTGGTGGTCAGAACCCTGTGGCGCCACCACCAGGCATGTCATTCACGCACCAACGCTGTGTTCCAGCCACACCATGGCCCAACATTGGATAGAAAGAGGGGCAGAAGACTGGATGCCCTTTTCTGTTCAAAAATTACGTCCCGATATGTGGGTTTGGTTGCGCGCGAATCAACAAACAGGAGGCAGAGGTCAGGAGAGCAAAGGTTTTTTTTGCCCACCTGGTGGATTGTACGCCAGCTTGATCTGTGTGTGGCCCCCTCTGCCTGTTTTGCCTCCTCTTGCCCTTGTGACGGCTTTGGCCATTGCTGACAGTGTTTCAGAGCGCTGTCAGTTAAAATGGGTGAACGATATTTTTTTGGATGAAAACAAATTAGGTGGCATCCTGATTGATCGTCACTGGGGAACACCGCTGCATACCTGTATCATCAGTTTTGGACTGAACATCAATACGCTACATACCCACACGCCACAGAACCGACCCATCAACAGCTGGGTCAATACCGGTGAACCCAGTCTGGATTTATCCGCCCTCTTGTGGCGTATCCAGGATCAATTACAAAAACGATACTGTGAGGTTATCGCAAATGGGGGGTTGCTTAGCCCAAACCTATGCCATGCCATTAACCGCCGTTTACGTGAATGCGGCCAAGAGGTGTTGTGTACTACCGCGTCGGGTTCTGTACAAGGCATGTGTCAGGGCATTGCACCATCAGGTCGCCTGGTTGTGCATTCTGAACAGGCGTGCCAAGAGTACGATGTGTTGACGCTTTGCATTTTAAAAAGAACAGAGTATAATGAGATCGTAAAGCCGTTGTAGCTCAGTGGTAGAGCGTACCCTTGGTAAGGGTGAGGTCGAGAGTCCGATTCTCTCCAGCGGCACATTGTTACGCCATTTTCTCCTGTTTTTTTTCACACCAAAAGCGTTGTCACAGGCCATCTAACTGCCCAAGGATAATCTTTGATCACTGATCTTATTTTCCGCGGACTCCACCGTGATGTGTAACGATGGCATAGTCCTATGGCCAATCCCATGAATTCAAGTCACCAGGTGTCAAATCAGTAGATTTTTATGACATGCTGAATTATGATCAGACCATGATATACTATTGAATCCAGAACCCTGATGAATAGACCCACACCATCCGACCATTCCAAGCATGCTGGTTTCAAGGAGTTTCCAGAAACAGATCGACAAAAAACCCTGCGGGAATGGCGTCAATTTGGCCTGTTTTGTCTGATTGCATTAATTGTTCGCTGTTTAGTGATTACCCCTTGTCGTGTGCCATCAGGGTCAATGTTGCCCACAATGCAAGTTGGCGATTTCCCTATTTTATGGAAACCAACGTACGGTTGGTCCAGATACAGCTTTTTGGGTGGCGGATACATCAATTATTTTTCCGGAAAAATTGGTGGCGAAACCATGCCCAAACGTGGCGATGTGGTGGTGTTTACCTGCCCATACGATACCACTCAGGATTTTATTAAACGTGTGGTGGGATTACCCGGAGATCGTGTCCAAATGATCAATGGCATATTCCATCTTAATGGCAAACCCTTGCCGTTAAAACTGAAGGAATCTGGTGTAACCCAATATGATGGCAAACGCGCGGTCAGAGGTGACATTTACACCGCCACATTGCCCACAGAAGGGGGCACTGTCCAGTACGATATTTTTAAACAATACGAATTCGGTCAGCCTGATTCGGACAATACGCCTGAATACCAAATCCCACCTGACCACTTTTTCGTCATTGGCGATAATCCAGATGGTTCAGGGGACAGTCGAGACATGGGCCGTCTTGGATTTATCCACAAAGATTACCTGCTGGGTCGCCCATTGTTCACCTATCTGTCCATCAATCATGAAGACATCTATTGGAGTAAACCATGGACATGGTTCTTGTTGCCCTTTAAGATTCGTCTGAATCGTTCTGGTTATCAGCGTATTCAACCTGAATTTACCCCAGATGCAACCCAGTCTGACAAGGCCATAACGACAGATTCTGCACAGAACGCAAGCCCAGAACCGTCCTCATCATTGCAGCCAGCACCCTCCGTTCAGGCCAAAACCTGATGAGAACCCGCCTATCCAAGCGCATTTCTGATGGTGCATCTTTTCAGGCCAAGCGATCCATTGACGGTTTGGAACAGGTTTTATCCTATACGTTTCAAGATCAGACATTGTTGGAAAAAGCATTAACCCACCCCAGTGCGGGGGGGTTACGATTTCAGCGCCTGGAATTTTTAGGTGACCGTGTATTAGGCCTTGTCATTGCCCACTGGTTATACGAATTGTTCCCCGATGATTTCGAAGGCCATTTAACCAAACGCTTGGCCAATATGGTCAATCGCACAGCGTTAAACACCGTTGCCCAATCTTTAAACTTATCCCATTATATCCTGTCGGATACAGAAATGATGTATCACAGCCGTGTCATGGCCGATTGTTGCGAGGCATTGTTGGGTGCAGTTTATTTGGATTCAGGTTTGCAAGAGGCACAAACGCTGATTCGACGAATATGGTCTCCATTACTGGACGATCATGCCGTGCCACCTGTAACCGACGCCAAGTCTGCATTACAAGAGTACCTGCAAGGCCTGAAACATCCCCTTCCCCATTATCATTTGCTTTCGCAAAGCGGGCCCAGCCACAGCCCCGTTTTTCACATCCGCCTGGATATCAACCCAACCCAATCCTTTACAGGTACGGGACAATCCAAACGTGAAGCAGAACAACGGGCTGCCCAATCTGCATTAGATTTTTATCACCTATCAGACCATTCTGTATAGAGGTACCCCGTTGGCATACTTTTTGCACGCCTTGCAGGACATCGCTAAAAAATTCATGCCTGCTGGGTCCACCCAAGCCGATCCTACAGGTACGGGACAATCCAAACGTGAAGCAGAACAACGGGCTGCATCAGCGGCATTGGATTTTTACTGTGCGTCAGACATTCCTGTATAGGGGGAGACGTTATGACTCAGCTAGCTTACCTTCTGCGCACCTCTGTACGAAACCTCTCACTAGAAAATCCATGCACCTCACCAGATAAGGGGGTACATAACCTGATATACCTGATATTGATGCTTTTGGCATCGGGGTGCGCACAACGCCCAGGCGTCCTTGTGCTCCCCTCCAAAACTCAAAAAACAAGTCCATCAGGATTGCCCAAGACAGGCGCACAACAGGCTCTCTACCCCCAGCTGCACGTGTACTCTGATGAACTAGAATCGGATGTTCTGGAACAAAACGGGTTAAATTTGAACA